>DAOSUG010000331.1:0-3509 GCA_035378545.1 Micropruina sp.
AAACCCCTGAACCGCCCGCGCTGGCCGACGCCCCGCTGGCCCGTCCGAGCGTTGCCGACCACCTGCTGCCCACCGTGCTGCGGGGTGCGGCCTCGTCCAACCTGCCGCCGTTGCAGACGATCGCCACGATCGAGGTGCCCACGCTGATCCTGGCCTGGGCCGACGATCCCGCACACCCGTTGCGCACCGCGGAACTGCTGCACCAGGCACTGCCCCACAGCCGCCGGGTGGTGGCCCGCACCCCCTACGGCATCATGGCGTGGCCGGCATTGTTCGCCGATCACGTCACCTCGATCGAGGCGCGGGTCGGCTAGGTCTGGCGCACACCCGAGCAACCGGGCTGCCGGTGACGACATGCCGATCACGGCACGATCCGTCGGTCGAGCCTGTCGAACCGCTGAGGCGTGTCTCGAGCTCCCGGGATGACTGCCAATACCCGATGATGTCGCGGTACAACACGAAATCGAAGCGGCAAGCCGAAACCCTGTGGAGGTGACGGGAGCTCTCGGACTGCCGGTGCGACGCCGGCGATCTCGAGATCGCTGCACGATTTCGCCCAAACCCGACGATGTCGCCCTACAACACGAAATCGAAGCGGCAAGCCGAAACCCTGTGGCGATCTCGAGATCGTCCATGCCCCCCTTACGGCTCCAGCAGGCCCCGGATGTCGTCCGCGGTCAACGGGGCGGCCAGGTCGCCGCCCTTGCCGACCACCTGGTCGAACAGGTCGCGCTTGCGTTGCTGCAGCGCGACCACCTTCTCTTCGATGGTGTCGGCGCTGACCATTCGGTAGACCATCACGTGCTTGTCCTGGCCGATGCGATGGGTGCGGTCGATCGCCTGCAACTCGGCGGCCGGGTTCCACCACGGGTCGAGAATGAACACGTAGTCGGCCTCGGTCAGCGTCAGCCCGAAGCCGCCCGCCTTGAGGCTGATCAGAAACACCGGGTCGTCGCCGGTGCGGAACTGCTCGATCCGCGCCGCCCGGTCGCGGGTGCGTCCGTCCAGATAGGTGGCCCCGATCTTCTCGGCCGCCAGCCGCTCGCGCACCATGCCCAGGTACGTGGTGAACTGGCTGAACACCAACGCCCGGTGCCCCTCGGCGGCCAACTCGGTGACCAGCTCGATCAGCGTGTCGATCTTGGCTGAGACCGCAGCCTGGCCCGGCAGCACCAAAGCCGGCGACAGTGCCAGCTGCCGCAGGGTGGTGAGCGCCGCCAGAATCGTGATCCGGTTGCGCTGCAGGTCACCGACCAGCCCGAGCACCTTCTTGCGCTCGGCCGCGAGTTGCTTGTCGTAGAGCCGCCGGTGCGCCGGCGAGAGTTCGATCGACAGCACCTGCTCCTGCTTGGGCGGCAGTTCGGCGGCCACCGTCTCTTTCGTGCGCCGCAGCATCAGCGGACGCACCCGCCGGTGCAGCCGGGCGAGCGCGTCGTGGTCCGAGCCGTTCTCGATCGGACGCCGGTACCGCTCCCCGAACAGCACCGGGTCGGCGAACAGGCCCGGCGACACGATCGACAGCAGCGCCCACAGGTCCATCAGGTTGTTCTCCAGCGGCGTGCCGGTGATCGCGAACTTGGTGCGGGCCCGCAGCTTGCGCACCGACTGGTGCCCCCGGGCCTGCCGGTTCTTGACGAACTGCGCCTCGTCCAGCAGCACCACCGACCACGGCTGCTCGACGTACTCGTCCTCGTCGAGCCGCACCAGCGTGTACGAGGTGACCACGATGTCGGCGTCCCCGGCCACCTCGGCCAGCGGCTGGTCCCGCTTCTTGGCCGTCTGCGTCACCACCCGGACGCGCAGCCCCGGCGCGAACCGCGCCGCCTGCTCGGCCCACGTGCCCAGCACGGACGTGGGCGCCACCACCAGGAACGGACGATCCAACTCGCCGGCCTCCTTGATCGCGCAGGCCAGCGCCAGCGCCTGCACGGTCTTGCCCAGGCCCATGTCGTCGGCGAGGATGCCGCCCAGGCGACTGGTGTACAAGAAGTGCAGCCAGCGAAACCCGACCTCCTGATACGGACGAAGGGTGGCCGCCAGTCCGTCCGGCACCGCCGGCTGCGGCAGTTCGGTCAGGTCGAGCAGCGCGGACGCCGCCCGCGTCCAGGCCGCCGACTGCTCCGCGACCACGCCCAGCTGGACGAGCTCGTCCCACAGCCCGGCATGCTCGGTGCGCAGCCGCAGCTGGCCGTCATCGTCCCCCCCGTTCAGCTCCTGCGCCTCGGTGATCAGCGCCCGCAACTGCTCGAGTTCAGGGCGTTCCAGGCTGAACCACGTGCCGGACGGCAGGATCAGATGCGTCTGCCCGGTGGCCAGCGCGGTGAACAACTCGCGGTACTCGACCGGCTCGCCCTCGATCGTGACCTGGACCGCGAGGTTGAACCAGTCGGTGCCCTCGGGCGGATCGCTCACCCGAAGGGTGACTTCGGGCGCCTCTGTGGCCAGCCGGTACTCGACCGGTTCGCCGCTCACCTCGACGATCACTCCTTGCGCGCGCAGGCGGTCCAGCCACAGTTCCGCCAGTTGTGCCGTCGCCGGGCCGGTCAGGGTTGTGCTCTCGACTGGACGGGCCGTCTCCCCCACCCGCGCCACCGGCCACGGTCCCTCGGGCAGGGTGGCCAGCAGGCGCGCCTCGGCGTCGACGTCGCGGTAGCCGGCCGGGTCCATGCCGGTGGCCAGGGGTGCGTCCAGGGCGGCGCCCCCGACCCGGTAGCGAAAGCCCCAGCGCAGGTGCGTCACGTGGTCAGCCAAGAACTGCACCCGTAGCACCAGGGCCGGGGGTTCGGGTTGGGGCAGGTCGACGTCATCGTCCAGTTCGACGTGCCCGATCCGGCGCAGCGTGGGGTAGAACTGGGCGGCGAACGTGGGCACCTCGGCCTCGGGAATCTCCAGCCGGGCATGCTGCACCAGCAGCGTGCGTTGGCCCTTGCTCAGCGGCTCGGCGAACGGTACCAGCAGCAACTCCTCGGGCGACTCGACGACGAAGCCGTGCGGCGGGTCGCCGAGCAGGTCGGCATAGGGCACGGCGCGCTCCACCTCGTCGGTGACCGCCAGCGTGCGCAGCCCCAGGCCACCCTGGGTACGGACGACCCGGCTGACCAGCCGAGCGCGCTGCTCCGACAGGCGCACCCGGTTCACTCCTTGGCCGGGCACGAGCACCACCCCGGCATCGAGTGCTTCGCGCAACCAGTACCAGGCCGACGGCCCGAGTTCGCTCAGCCACAGTTCGTCCGCACGCCTGGTGTAGTAGCTGGTGCTGCTGCGCTGGTCGCGGGTTCGGGCCAGCCCGGCCAGCGCCTGCCGGTGCGCCTCGCGGTAGTCGCCCTGCCAGGGGTAGGCGACCTGGTCCCAGGTGATGCCCGACTTGACCCAGCGACCGGAGCGTCCCCAGACCATGGCCTTGAGCTGCACCATGCCGGCGGGCCGCGCCACGGCGATTGCGAGCGGCTGGCCTTGGCCGGCCGGCTTGGCGTCGGCGGTCACCTCGGTGAGGGCCAGTTGCCAGGCCG
>DAOSUG010000332.1:0-3495 GCA_035378545.1 Micropruina sp.
AAAGGCACTGCTGGCCACCCAGGCGTTCCAGGTGCAGGGGCAGGTGACCGGCAAGGACGTGGTGGCCGCCTACCTGAAGCAGATCACCGAGAGCATGACCGGCGCGACCACCACCAAGCAGCCCGCCACATTGGACGTGAAGGCCGACCGGCTCTCGGTGGGCATCGCAGGCTGGTCGGGCACCCGGGCGACCGCGCAGGGTTCGGTCAAGCTGCAGTACGTCAGCATCATCTCGGTGCGCGACGACGGCCTGGCGGTGATGTCCACCCTGATCGTGCCCTCCGGCAGCACCGTGTCGGCGCAGCAGGCGGACTATCTGGCGATGACGAACTCACTGCTGAGCAGCCAGTTGCAGGCCTGATCCACCGGGAGTTCCCGAACCCTCGCCTCACCATCGTGCGCCTGCGTAGCTTCGCAGGCGCACGATGGTGAGGCGCGGCGTTGCGTCGGGACCGGACGCCGCGGTCGGCGGGTGCTCCGACCGGGGACGGGCCAGAAAACTGTCGGCGCCGGCGCCTAGGCTTGCCGACATGCGTCCCACCACCGAACTGCAGCGCCGCGTGGCCCCCTTCAAGGTGCAGGCCGACTTCGCGCCGGCCGGCGACCAGCCGGCCGCCATCGACGAGCTCGAACGCCGCGTCAAGGCGGGCGAGAGCGACGTCGTGGTGCTGGGCGCCACCGGTACCGGCAAAACCGCAACCGTCGCATGGCTGGCCGAGCGGCTGCAGCGTCCGATGCTGGTGATGCAACCCAACAAGACCCTGGCGCCCCAGTTCGCGAACGAGTTGCGCACGTTCTTTCCCGACAACGCGGTCGAGTACTTCGTGTCGTACTACGACTATTACCAACCCGAGGCGTACGTTCCCCAGACCGACACCTACATCGAGAAGGATTCGTCGCTCAACGAAGAGGTGGAGCGGCTACGGCACTCGGCCACCAGTTCGCTGCTCACCCGGCGCGACGTCATCGTGGTGGCGACGGTGTCGGCCATCTACGGCCTCGGCACACCTCAGGAGTACGTCGATCGTATGGAGCGGCTGCGGGTCGGCGACGTGCGCGATCGCGACCAGTTGCTTCGCTCCCTGGTCGACATCCAGTACGCGCGCAACGACCTGGCGGGCACCCGGGGCACGTTCCGGGTGCGTGGCGATACGGTCGAGATCTTTCCGATGTACGAAGAGAACGCCGTGCGCATCGAGTTCTTCGGCGACGAGATCGAGGCACTCTCGACGTTGCATCCGTTGACCGGCCAGGTGCTCTCGGTCGACCAGGAGGTGGCTATCTTTCCGGCCTCCCACTATGTCGCGGGCCCCGAGCGTATGGAGCGTGCAATCACCGGCATCGAACTCGAACTGGGGGGCCGGTTGGCCCAGCTCGAGGGTGAGCAGAAGCTGCTCGAAGCGCAACGACTGCGCATGCGCACCGGGTATGACATCGAGATGATGCGTCAGATCGGCACCTGTTCCGGCATCGAGAACTACTCCCGGCACATTGATGGACGATCCTCGGGCAGCGCGCCCAACTGCCTGCTCGACTACTTTCCGTCCGACTTCGTGCTGGTGGTCGACGAGTCGCACGTCAGCATTCCGCAGATCGGCGGCATGTACGAGGGCGACGCCTCGCGCAAGCGCACCCTGGTCGAGCACGGCTTCCGGCTGCCCAGCGCCATGGACAACCGCCCGCTGACCTTCGAAGAGTTCACCGACCGCATCGGCCAGACCGTCTACCTCTCGGCCACGCCGGGGCCCTACGAGATGGCACGCTCCGGGTCGCCCGTCGAGTTGTTGATCCGGCCCACCGGTTTGGTCGACCCCGAGGTCATTCTCAAACCGACCAAGGGTCAGATCGACGACCTGATCGGTGAGATCCGGCTGCGTGCCGAACGCAACGAACGCGTTCTGGTCACCACGCTGACCAAGAAGATGTCCGAAGACCTCACCGACTATCTGATGGAGAACGGCATCCGCACCCGGTACCTGCACTCCGAGGTCGACACTCTCAAACGCATCGAGTTGTTGCGCGAGCTGCGGCTGGGCGAATACGACGTACTGGTCGGCATCAACCTGCTGCGCGAGGGCCTCGACCTGCCCGAGGTCAGCCTGGTGGCGATTCTGGACGCCGACAAGGAGGGCTTTCTGCGTAGCGAGCGGTCGCTGATCCAGACCATCGGACGTGCCGCCCGCAACGTCAACGGCCAGGTGCACATGTACGCCGACAAGATCACGCCCTCCATGGCGGCAGCGATCGACGAAACCAACCGACGGCGGGCCAAGCAGGTGGCCTACAACCTCGAACGGGGGGTAGACCCGCAACCGCTGCGCAAGAAGATCGCCGACATCACCGACATGCTGGCCCGTGAAGACGCCGACACGGCGGCGCTGGTCACCAGGGCCGGTGGCCGCCGGGTCTCACCGGTGCCGTTGGGCAACCACCAGGTGCGCAACACCGACGGCATGCCGGCCAGCGAACTGGCCGGCCTGGTGCAAGAACTCACCGAGCAGATGCACGGTGCGGCGGCCGAACTGCAGTTCGAGCTCGCCGCCCGACTGCGCGATGAGATCGCCGACCTGAAGAAGATGATCCGCCAGACGCTGGCGGCCACCAAATGATCACCCTTGCGGGCGTTTGGCCGCAGGCCCGGGCAATGCGATGATTTATCTCGACGAGGGGAGTACTCCCATAGCGAGGCGTCGTCAGCACGAGCGGTGATCCGCTCCGGTGTCTCGGCTGGCGACAGCGGCGAAGACCTCAGACAACTGGACCTTGAGGAGGCCCTTCCTTGCACGTCACACCCACCGTTTGGGCGATCACCATCCTGGCTACTGTCGCGCTGTTGGCCTTCGACCTGATCGTGATCGGACGGCGCCCCCACGAGCCGTCCATGAAGGAATGCTCGATCGCCATCTCGATCTACGTCGGCATGGCGGTGGCGTTCGGAATCGGTGTCTGGAGCACGTCCGGGGGCCGATTCGCGGGCGAGTTCTTCGCGGGGTGGCTCACCGAGTACAGCCTCAGCATCGACAACCTGTTCATCTTCGTGATCATCATGAGCAACCTGCGGGTACCGCGTAAGTACCAGCAGTACGCACTGATGGTGGGCATCGTGCTGGCGCTGCTGTTCCGGGGCATCTTCATCTGGCTGGGTGCGGCCGCCATCGAGCGGTTCTCGTGGATCTTCTTCGTATTCGGAGCCTTCCTGATCTGGACGGCCTGGAAGCTGTTCATGGACTACCTGCATCCCGAGGACGACGACGAGAAGACCGAGAACTTCGCCATGCGCTGGGTGAAGAAGACCTTTCCGTCCACCGAGCAGTACCACGGCACGAAGCTCACCATCGTTGAGAACGGCAAGCGGCTGATCACACCGATGCTGTTCGTGATCATCGCTCTCGGCAGCACCGATCTACTGTTCGCGCTCGACTCGATTCCGGCGATCTACGGCCTGACCCAGGAGCCGTTCCTGGTGTTCACCGCCAACGTGTTCGCGCTGATGGG
>DAOSUG010000333.1:0-3495 GCA_035378545.1 Micropruina sp.
TTGCGCTCCGTCCTTCGTTGGATTGTGTTGATCTTTTCGGGTTCACTTGCGTTTGTCAACACGTTCACAGATATTTCCCAAACAAACCACAGTGGGGTCTGCCGTGCGACGTTCCGGCAGGTGGCGAGGGCTCCATCGAACGCCCACCGAACTATCCGTGGCCTGCGAAGGTTCGAAGGCCACGGATAGTTGGGCGGGGGTTGGAACACCGGACGTGGTGGTGCGCGCGCAGCAGCCGGGCCGTCGATCACCATTTCGGGTTCCGATTCGTTAGGCTGACCCCACCTGTCGGGACGACCACGAGGAGAGTTCACATGGCCGGCACGCTGCGCCGCTTCTGCGTCACCCTGTGTGTTCCGCTCGCGTTGGCCCTGACCGGCTGCATTGCGCAGTTTCAGACCTCGCAGCCCTACACCCCGGGCGAGGGCGTCAACCTCCAGGTGGGGCAGGTGAAGGTGCGCAACCTGATGGTGATCGCCGACGCCTCGGGGCAGGGCGTGCTCAGCGCGTCCGCGGTCAGCTACGCCGACGACACGCTCACCGCAGTGAGCGGCACCCCGCACAAGGCGGACGGGACTCCCGGCAGTGCGCTGGTGGTGACCAGCACCGGACTCCCGCTGGCAATGCCGGCCAACACGCTGTTCATACTGACCGACTCACCCCTGCGCGTGGCGGTCACTTCGCCGGACCTCAAGCCGGGCCTGCTCGCCGAGATCACTCTCACCTTCGCCAAGGCGGGCGACGTGAAGGCGCTGGCGCCCGTGGTGTCGTCCTCCGAACCCGAGTACTCGGGCATCACCGTCGGCAGCTGAGCGGGTCATCGCACGCCTGATGCCGGGTGAAGCTGAGCAGAGCCCGGACACACCCTTACTCCGTTGACTGGGTTTATCGACGGGCGCCCAGGACGGGCTCGACCAGAGGCCTACCCGTCATCCAGGGCTTGCCCCGGGATGAGGACGCAAGCAAGGTCCCGGCATGCGCCGGGATGACGGAAACGTTGAGCGACCTCAGACGCGCCGAGGGTCTCACCAGAGGCGTTACTTGTCATCCCGGGCTCGCCCCGGGATCTCGACGCCCACAAAGATCCCGGCATGCGCCGGGATGACGGAAACAGACAGACGTTGGGATGACGGAAACAGACGTCGGGATGGCGGAAACAGACGTCGGGATGGCGGACACAGACGTTGGGATGACGGAAACAGACGTTGGGATGACGGAAACAGACGTCGGGATGACCGAAACAGACCTTGGGATGACGGGGTTCCGGCCATTCAGGCGACCCCCGAACACCCCCCGCGACCCTTGGTTTAGCTTGTCGAAACCCCACTGGCACCCCGTCTCAACAAGCTCGACCGGCGACGGAACAGCGGCCCACTAGGCTTCGAACTTGTAGCCCAGCCCACGCACGGTGACCAGCAGTTGCGGCTCGGCCGGGTCGGTCTCGACCTTGGCCCGCAGCCGTTTCACGTGCACGTCGAGGGTCTTGGTGTCGCCGACGTAATCGGCACCCCAAATACGGTCGATCAGCTGCCCCCGGGTCATCACCCGTCCGGCGTTGCGCAGCAGGATCTCGAGCAACTCGAACTCCTTGAGGGCAAGTTTCACCGGCTCGCCGCGCACCCACACCTCGTGCCGCTCGACGTCCATACGCACGGCGTCGACCTCGAGCACGTCCGGCTCGAGCTCGAAGTCTTGGCCGCGGCGCAGCACTGCCCGGATGCGCGCGACCAACTCGCGGTGGCTGAACGGCTTGGTGACATAGTCGTCGGCACCAAGTTCGAGGCCCACCACCTTGTCGATCTCGTCGTCGCGGGCGGTGACCATGATCACCGGCACCGAACTGCGTGCCCGCAGCCGGCGGCACACCTCGGTGCCGGGCAGGCCGGGCATCATCAGATCGAGCAGCACGATATCGGCGCCACCGCGCTCGAACTCTGCCAGCCCGATGGTGCCGTCGGCAGCCTCGACCACGTCGAAGCCCTCTTTGCGTAACAGGTAGCCGACCGTTTCGCGGTAGGCGTCCTCGTCCTCGATCAATAGCACTCTGGTCATGCGGCCGTCCCTTCGGCGTGATGGTCGGGTTGGTGCGCGGGCAGCCGCAGCGTGAAGGTCGACCCTTGGCCCAGGCGGCTCCACAGCGTGACCGTGCCGCCGTGCGCGGACGCGATGTGCTTGACGATCGACAACCCCAGGCCGGTGCCGCCGTTGGCCCGGCTGCGCCCGTAGTCGACCCGGAAGAAGCGCTCGAACACGCGAGGCTGATCGGCCTCGGCGATGCCGATGCCGTTGTCGGAGACTGCGATCTCGACCCACTCGCCGGTGGCGTCGTGCACCACACGCGTGGCGACCGCCACCCGGGCACCGGCATCCGAGTAGGCGATCGCGTTCTGGATCAGGTTGCGCAGCGCCGCCTCGATGTGACGGCGATCACCCCTGATCACGGCCTCGGACGAGCGCTGGTGCGCCAGCATCACGCTGCGATTCTCAGCCTGCGCGCGGGACTGGTCGAAGATCTCGTCGATCACCTCGTCCACCACAATCGGAACGGCTGCGAGCAACGGGTCGGTGGACTGCAGCCGTGACAGGGCGATGATCTGGGAGATCAGCTCATCCAGCCGGGCGGTCTCGGTCGCCATCCGGCCGGCGAAGTGACGCACGGCGTCCGCATCGTCCGCGGAGGCCGCAACGGCTTCGGCGAGCAGTGAGATCGCACCGATCGGCGTCTTCAGCTCGTGGGTGATGTTGGCCACGAAGTCGCGGCGGGTCTCGTCCACGCGCAGGGCCTCGGAGCGGTCGTCCGCGACCAGCAACACCAGGCCGTCACCCAAGGGGGCGACGCGAACGGCGAGGCGGCGGGCCGGCAGGCCAAGACCGGTCGGCACATCGATGTTCAACGCCTCGGGCTCCTCGTCGCGACGGGCTTCGCGAACCAGTTCGAGCACCTCGGGCTGCGCGACGCGGCTGCCCCGCACCACCCCGGAACTTGCAGCGCTGTGGGATTGGGCGAGCAACTCGTCGTGCGGGCCGAGTACCGCCGCCGCCCCGCGCAGATGCTCGACTACCAGCCGCACCTGGGGCGCCAGCAGTGGCCGTGGTTCCTGCGCGACGGAGGCCTGCTGCCGGGCGCGCCGCAGGGTCATGGCGAAGAGGGTGACCAGAACGCCCAGAACGACCCCGAGGGCACAGGCGACGAGCGGGTTCACGCCTGGATTCTAGAGCGTTGCCCCGGGGCCGGATCGACCGGGGGCGAGTGACCCGTGCCAGAGTTCACTGACTGTTCACCTCAGCTTCGCCGGAGGGGTCCACGCTGCCACGACCCGGCAATAGGGTGGACGAGCCGCCAGCCCGGCAACCCTGATCGTGCAGCGAAGGCGAAAGAGGAAAGCATGCGAGAGACCTACCGTGAAGACCTCAACGGTGTGGTGGAATCCCTGGTCAGCATGACCGAACGGGTCCGCAACGCCGTCCGGCTCAGCACGCAGGCGTTGCTCACCG
>DAOSUG010000334.1:0-2642 GCA_035378545.1 Micropruina sp.
CATGAGAGTGATCCTTCCAACGAACCAGCCCTCCGGACACGCCGGGGCGGTTCAATATGACAATCGGTGAAATAGGCCAGATTGGGGCGTATCAAGGTTGAGGAAGCTCAGCGTCGAAAGTGAGGCCGAACCTGACAGGTGGCGGGTGGTCATTCCACCTGGTGTGAGTAGGCCATCAGAGCCGGGTCGAACAGAGGCAGACGCGATTGCGATAGCTGTGTTAGGTCACGCTGCCACGACGCAGCCTGACGTGACAAACCAGTCAGAACAACACAGTGATCTGCAAGCTCGGCCGTTTATGACCGAGAAGTTGACTCAGATTCGCCAGCAGCCTTCTGCAAGCGATCCGCGGTCCACACAATGCGCTGCAGCAATGGCGCTGACGGGGCGACCTTTCCCGCCATGTAGGTCGACATCCGAGACCCTGACGTGCCGACTTCGAGCGCAAACTCGCCAGCCGTGAGTCCGCTGCGTGTGACCGCTGACCTGACCTGGCCGGCCACCGCATCAGCTGCGGCGGCACAGGCCGAGATGCGGGCGATGCGGATGGTTTCGGTGAGCAGGGCTGCTATGTCGTGCTCGCCATATTCGGCATATGCCTCGACAGCGCGCGCAGTCTTTCCCCAGGGGGCTCGCTTGATGCTATGAGCGATCCGCGACCAGTCAGCTAGGTATCCCCGCTCCATGGCGGTGACGAGCGCCTCGTACGGCCAATCTTCAACCGGGTCCTCCGGTGACGCATCGACATTGCGAAAATCCAGACTCGACATCTCACTGATCCAGCATTTCCTGCGCCAACTGGGCGCACACCTGCCGGACCTCACCCCAGTCAGTCCATCGGGGCGCCAATCCCTTGTAGGAGGCAAGTTCGTGGATGGTGCGTTCGTCCCGTGGCTGAGGGTCGGCAAGGCGCAATGCCAACATCGACGAGACGGAGCCGTCCATCTCCGAGCGGTCCCGGTAGTACCCGTCGATACCCCGAAGGATCGAACCCGCCAACTCCACGCCGTACCGGTCTGTCATCGCAGCGACATCAAGGTAGTCGCGCACCTGGTTGCGTTGCACGATCAGGTACGCCTTGACGCGAAGGGCTTCGGCAGCGGTTGGGATCCGGATGCGGCGTCCGTCGTCCAACTCGAACTCCGCCACTTCCAACGCGGTGGTGCGGCGCACCTGTCGCAAGCCAGCCTCCACCCCACCCAGGCGCCCCATGATCGTTACGGGAGGCTTCGATGCACGAACGCTGGTGGCCCAACCTTCGGTGGCCTCAACAGCCTCCAAAACGGCTTGGTAGCGGTCGGCCAGGTCGCGCAGCACATGGTCGTGGTCGAACGAGACCCGATGACCGGCGTATAGAGCGCTGACGGTTCCTCCGACAAGCACCGCGTCGGGCACAACCTGCTGCAGGCGAGCAGCGCTGTCGAAGACAGCTTCCATCCCTTCTGGAACCCCCAGAGGTTCGAAGTGCATTGGGTAGCCGAGTGAGAGTTCGGGTTCGTCAAGTGGCTCACTGCCGAACCGTCCGGCACGTTGGCGAGGCTGGCCACTCGACATACTCACAGGGCAATCGTATCAGATGTGGTAACTCAGGTAAGTCGGAGCCATCCTGGCCCCGTTTCCGGTGGAAGTAACCACAGGGGGAGTCATGTTCGGCCAGACCCGCGCCATTCGCGGAGACGCACGATCGTCAGCCGAGCAGCGCGTCCAGCATCGGCACCAGCTTGGCCTGGGTCTCGGCCAGTTCTTCTTCTGGATCTGAGCCCTCGACGATGCCGCAGCCCGCGAACAGTTCCATGCGCCGAGGATCGTCCGCATTCAGGATTCCGCAGCGCAAGGCGATCGCCCATTCCCCGTCCCCGCGGCTGTCGATCCAGCCGACGGGGCCGGAGTAGCGGCCCCGGTCGAGTCCTTCGAGTTCGGCGATCGCCGCCCGGGCCACGTCGGTCGGTGTGCCGCACACGGCGGCGGACGGGTGCAGGGCTGCCGCCAGCCGCAGCGAGGACGCCTTCTTGTGGGCCACCGCGGTCACGTCGGTGGCCAGGTGCAGCACGTTGGGCAGTTCCAGCACGTAGGGCGATTCGGGCACGTTCATGCCCGAACACAGAGGTGCGAGGGCTTGCGCCACTGATTCGACGGCCAGTTCGTGCTCGCCGAGGTTCTTCGACGACCGGGCCAGCGCCGAGGCCAGCTTCAGGTCGGTCTCCTCCGACCCTGAGCGTCGGATCGTCCCGGCGAGGATCCGCGACGTGGCCAGCCCACGTTCGCGCCGGATCAGCATCTCGGGGGAGGCGCCGACCAGGCCGTCGATCGAGTACGTCCAGCAACTCGGGTAGTCGCGGGCCAGTGCGTCGACCAGGTGCCGCACGTCGATCGGGTCGGCGGCCTGGACGGTCACCGATCGGCCCAGCACCACCTTTTCCAAACCGTTGGTTTCGATGCGGTGGACGGCCTGGGCCACCCGGCGCTTCCAGCCATCCTCCGCGGCTGGGTCCTGGGTGAGCCGGACGTCGCGGGGTGCTCGGACGGGGGAGGCGGCGGATCGGAGGTTCGTGCCCTCCGGGGTCTCGACAAGCTCGACCAGCGGGGTACCAGCGTCACCGTCAGGCGCGCTGGGGGAGATCCCGGCGTTCGCCGGGATGACG
>DAOSUG010000334.1:2742-3470 GCA_035378545.1 Micropruina sp.
GGGGAACTGGCCGCGATGACGGGGGAACTGGCCGCGATGACGGGGGAACTGGCCGCGATGACGGGGGAACTGGCCGGGATGACGGGGGACGGGTTCGCGGGGACGAGGGAGATTCCGGCGTTCGCCGGAATGACGGGGGAGGCGTTCGCCGGGATGACGGAAGCAAGGGGCTCATCCCCCACGATCGTCACCCACGCCTGGCCCTGCCGGCGGCCGATGATCACCTTGGGGACGATCAGCCGCGATGCGGCCTCGGTGTGCCCGGGATCGAAGGTGAACGAGCCGAATGCCAGGGGTCCCGAACCCGCCACTCCGTGCACCTCGGACTCGTGCTCCAAGCCCTCAACGAAAGCGCTCCACCAGGCGTCCGCCTCGGCCGGGCCGGACACGTCCGTGCACGCGTGACAGCCCAAACCGACCATGCCCTCGCCGCGCCGGATCCACGCCACCGATGAGCCGTCCACTAGGTATTTTGCCAACGATCCTGGGTCGTTAATCGCGATGGTGCGGGCAAAAGTCGAGGCGGCCGGCGGCGCAGAGATCACCGGGGAAGCATAGTCAGGTCACACCCTGACCTCGAATGGCTGTCGTGTCATTTCGTGCCTAGACTGGCGAGGCCCACCCCGGCAAAAACAACGTGACGACGAGGAGCGATCTGTGTCCGACGAGCAAGCGGACGTCGTCGTCGTCGGGGCCGGCCCCGCCGGCGCGACGACGGCGTGCTGGCT
>DAOSUG010000335.1:0-3470 GCA_035378545.1 Micropruina sp.
AGCACCAGGACGTCCGCCTGCCCCGAGGCAGCGACACAGGCGGCGAATCGATCGGCGGCCTTGTCAGTGGCGTTTGCGCTGGCGGGCCGGGACGTCAGGGGCGTCAGGCACACCGAACCGATCAGGATCACCCACAGGCCGACCGCCGATGCCAGCCTCTGCCTCACAGCCGACCCACCCCTTCAGCTACCCGCAGCGCGGCGGCCAACACGCCGAGCACACAGATGGCTACGCCCGCCGCGTAGGCGAGTGTGGTCCACCCGGGGGCCTGGTAAACGCCGGAAACCCGGGCGTGGTTGTCGCGGTTGACGTACCAGGCGACAAGGGTGAGCCCCACCGGTCCGGCCAACAGCCAGCCGGCCGCAGCGACTGCCAGGGATCCGACGAGCCATGCGACAGCACCCCCGACAATGGCCATGAGCACCCCCGCGGCGAGCCACCCGAACGGCGGCCCGGTGAGGGCGACCGCGAGCGGCTGGGTGGAATGCTCAGAGTCGCCGAATCCGTCGGCGAAAGGGTCCGAATCGTGGAAGCCGTTCTCAGCCGTCATCCGTTCACTCCCAGAATGCGCAGGAGCCATTGCAGCAACGGGGCTCCGAGTTCGGTCAACGTGGCCACGCTCTCATCCAGATGCCGCATGGCTTCGTCGACGCCGATCCTGCCACCGATATATCCGGAGATCGGCGGCAGGGTCAATGACACAATTGTCAAGACCCATGGCATCGGGGACCGTCCACCCGTTCGAACGACAACCACCACGCATGCAATCGACGCTGCCAGGCACGCCATGATGGGCAGCACAATTGCCCACGACCAGAACGATGCGTGGGCGAGACCGTCCTCCGATGGGCCTAGGCCGGACACCATCGAATACACCGCCCACCCGAAGAGTGCGCTGCAAGCGACGACCACACCCGGTAGGACGACCTGACGCCCTGTTGTGGTCATCGGGGAGGGACTCACCGCTATGGACAGCGAAGGTTCGCTGGACGCATCATCAAAGGGGTCGTCACTGAACGGATCGTCACCCGCGACCATTGATCCCCCTCATCAAATGCTCGTTCGGTGAACGGAATGCTGTGCAGAACCATTCGCCGCGTCCACGGAATAATTCATGCCGCACCGAGGGCGGCTGCCTTCGGTAGGCACGCTACACCGAGTCGCCCGCCGGCTCAGGCGTCTTTCACCAGAATCGATGCCGCCACGTGTGGATATGCTGAAAGCAGCGGCAGGCATTTCTCACCCGCCCTGGGCGTGCCTGATCTCGGTGTCGATCAGACGTCGCCAGGCACCCACCAGTTCGGGGTCGACGTAGGCCTTGTACGACCCCTGCGGACGAGCCGGCCCACCGATGTGGAACGCACGCACCCCGGCGCGGGCCAGCCAGGGCACGTGATCGGGGTGCAGTCCGCCGCCGGCCATGATCACCGACGCCTGCCACGGGTCGGCTTTCGCTCTGGCGAGCACATCGTCGAGGCCGTGTTCCAGCCCGCGGGCCGATCCGGCGGTGAGCACCTGATCAAGCCTCGGCAGCCGCGCAAGCATGGCCCAGCCACGATCGGGGTAGAGGCAGGAATCGATCGCGCGGTGGAACGTCCAGGGCCAGTCGCCGTCGCCGATCAGCTCGGTCACCACCTGAGGGTCGACTTCACCGAGTCCGTTGAGAAAGCCGAGCACCAGGCCGTCCGCGCCGGCGTCCAGGTAGCTGGCGATCAGACCCCTCAACCGGACGGCCTCGCCGCCGTCGGTGCCGTAGCCGGCCCGGAGACGCACCATCACCCGCAGCTGCACGGACGTGGCCGCGCGCACCTTGTCGACCAGCGCCGGCTCAGGCGACATGCCGCCGTCTTCGAGGGACCCGCACAGTTCGATGCGGTCGGCGCCACCCGCTTCGGCACGTTCGGCATCGGCCGCGTGCAATGCGATCACCTCGAGCAGCCCGCTCATGCCCCCATCATGAGCGATTGCCCTTGTGGCTGAGCGCGAGACACGCACGATCAGCTGATCGAACTGTGCAGCCGTCGCTCCAGCACCGCACGGGTGGACGACCTGCGTGCGACTGGGCCGTTCCACCCCGTCCCGATCGAGAGCCAAGGAAGCGCAGATCGTCGCCGGTCGAGCCACGAATGTGCTGATCACCCTCAACTTCCGTTGGTCGAGCTTCTCGACAACCCTGCACACGAGCGTCTCAACAAGTGCGAACGGCATAGGCCAACGTGTCGCTGAACGACGAGACCCTCGGGAGTGGGGGTTCCGACGCTCGACCAACGCACTGTGCGTTGAGCAGCGCTTCCCTGAGCTGACTCACGCGCTGGGCGGTGAGTAGGCGGCGGCATGCACCCCGCCCCGGGGCAGGCCCAGGGCCGCGACCAGCATGCCGACCGCGGTTACCGCCACCGCGACGAACACCCAGGTGGACGCGGTCACGATCGTCGCGTAGTCGTGTTCGCCCTTGCCGGCCGCGATCACATTGGTGGCGATGGCGCCGTACAGTGCGACGCCGATCGCGCTGCCCGCCGATCGGGCGAACACGTTGACGCCGGTCACGACGCCGCGCTCGTCCCAGTCGACCGAGGCCTGCACGGCGATCAGCGAGGGAGCGGCCGTCCAGCCCAGGCCGAAGCCGATCACCAGGCAGACGGCCCCGACCGTCCACGGATTCGGGGCGGGGCCGGTCAGCGCGAGCGCGACCGTGCCGGCCGCCGCGATCGAGCTGCCGAGCAGAACGGTGGTGCGGTAGCCGAATCGCAGGTACAGCCGTCCGGCCAGCGAGGCGGCCAGGGGCCAGCCGAGGGTGAGCGCAGCGACAGCCATGCCCGAGACCAACGGCACCACGCCGAGCGAGTTCTCGAGATAGGTGGGCACGAAGCTGGTGACCCCGATCAGCAGTGCGCCGACTCCGAGCGCGATCAGAGTCGCGGTGGCGATCAGCGGTCGCCCCACGATGCGTAGATCGAGCACCGGTTCGGGCGCTCGTCGCTCGACCGTGACGAACGCGACCAGGGCAGCGATGCCCAGGACGAAGCTGCCCAGGCTCTGCCACGAGGTCCACGACCAGGCGTTGCCGCCCTCGAGCAGGGCCAGGATCACCGCGGTCAGGCCCAGGGTGAGCAGGCCGGCGCCGAGATAGTCGATGCGGTGGCGCTTGCTCTCGACCCGCTCGTGGTAGAACCGGAGCAGCGCCCAGCCCGCCAGCAGACACAGCGGAATGTTGACCAGAAAGATCCACCGCCACGAGGTGAACTGGCTGAAGATGCCGCCCAGTGCCGGGCCCACCACGGACGCGATGGCCCACACACTGGCGATGTAGCCCTGCACGATGGCGCGCTCGGCGACGGTGTAGATGTCGCCGACGATCGTCATGGCCATCGGGGCGACGGCGCCGGCACCAAGCCCTTGCACCACCCGGAAGCCGATCAGCGAGGCCATGTTCCAGGCCAGCCCGGCCAGCACCGAGCCGACCAGGAAAA
>DAOSUG010000336.1:0-3466 GCA_035378545.1 Micropruina sp.
CGAAAGCATCATGGCGGCGGTGTGCGCGTTTGCGTCCATCGACGATGCGGTGCGGGTGCTGGACGGCGACGCGCACCGAAAGCTCGACGGCACCAAGGCGCTGCAGGAATGGATGCAGACCACCGCCGACACGGCGATCGCCGACCTGAACGGGGTGCACTTCGACATTCCCGAACCGGTGCGGCGGATCGAATGCATGATCGCGCCCACCCAGAACGGCGGCATCTACTACACCGGCCCGTCCGACGACTTCAGCCGTCCGGGCCGCATGTGGTGGTCGGTGCCGCCGGGTGTCGAGCAGTTCAACACCTGGCGCGAGAAGACCACCGTCTACCACGAGGGCGTGCCGGGCCATCACCTGCAGATCGGCCAGGCCGTCCACAACCGCGACGAGCTGAACATGTGGCGGCGGCTGGTCTGCTGGGTCTCGGGCCACGGCGAGGGCTGGGCGCTGTACGCCGAGCGGCTGATGCAGGAGTTCGGCTACATGGACGACCTGGGCGACCGGTTCGGGCTGCTGGACGGACAGCGCATGCGCGCCACCCGGGTGGTGCTCGACATCGGCGTGCACCTGGGCAAGCCGGCCCCCCAGCAGTGGGGTGGCGGCACCTGGGACGCCGACAAGGCCTGGGAACTGCTCAAGGCCAACGTGAACATGGACGAGAAGTTCCTGCGCTTCGAACTGAACCGCTATCTCGGATGGCCGGGTCAGGCACCGTCCTACAAGATCGGGCAGCGGCTGTGGGAGCAGATTCGCGCCGAGGCCGCCGAGCAGGCCGGCGACGCCTTCTCGCTGAAGGACTTCCACACCCGGGCGCTCAACTTGGGCTCGCTGCCGCTCAGCGTGCTGCGGGACGCGGTGCTGGCCGGCTGAGCCTGCGGGCTGAGTCGACCGGCCGACGGTTACCGCGGGTACGGCACCCAGCGATAGCCGTCGTCCGCGGCCAGCAGCACACCCGAGGCATCGGCGTAGCGAATGGCGGGCAGGTCCACGTTCTGCTGGAGCACTTCGCCGGTGCGGGCGTCCAGCACGTCGCCCCGGTTGGGCGAGTGCCACAGGTAGAGCCAGTCGGCGATCGCGGCGATCCCATCGGCGTGCGTGCGCGACGACCACAGCTGTCGCCCGAGCGCCAGATCCTGTGCGACAACGCCGGGTGCGCCCAGGCACGCCACGACCTCGGTGGCGGTGCGCACGCACGGCGCGTCCACCTCGCTGAGCTTCGTGGTGAGCACGTCCACTTCGCCGCTGCGCGGGTCGAGCCGGACGGCCCGACTATCCTGAGCCACCACCACGGCGTGGGCGGACAGCGCCAGTAGCGGCCCCAACGGCCGCGCGGCAACCCACCTGTGCGCACCGTTGGTACGGATCTGCCCGCCGAGGCGAGTGATCACTGTGTCCGCCGTGGCGGCGATCGCCTCCTGGTCGATCGTCCAGGCGATCGAACCGTCGAGCAGGCTGACCACCGCGCTCTGCCGTCCCGACTCGGGGTCGGACGACAGCACGGCGGTTTCGGCGTCCACCGCGAGCACGCGCGGCGGAAGGTCGACCCGCCACCGATGACCGGGGTCGGCGATCAACCGCTCGGACACGCGCTCACCGCTGGCGGTCGCGACCCGCAACAGGTCCAGCCTGGCCGCGCCGGCGGAGTCGACGGTTCGGACGGCCACCACCTCGGAGCCGTCGGAGCTGACCGCCAGGGTGGGTGTGGCGTCCCAGGGTTCGCCCTGCTCGAAGGACGCCTGCCAGAGCTGCACACCGGTACTCAGCTCGACGGCACGGACGGTGCCCGGCGCCGTGGCCACGAAGGCCCGCCCGTCGCGGATCGCCCAGTGCGACGCGGCGCCCAGCTGCACCGGTGTGCCGCCGGACAGGTCGCCGGCCAGCGGAGGGCCGGCCACCACGGCGACGCTGGGAAGCGGGGTCGGCGAACCTGCGGGCGGGCCGCTGCACCCGCCGACCAGGACGGCGACCAGCGCAATCCCGGCCGCAAGCAGCGGCGACCCTGCCCGTGGCGTTGCGCGCATGCGGTAATCGTCGCGGGAGCGACGGGTCTCGACAAGGGCGAGCGGAGCGGACGGGGTCGGCACGGTCGGCACGGCACGGCACGGCACGGGGAGCGCTGATCGATGCGCGATCGGCTGGTTGAGCTGGTCGAAACCCCTGCCGCACAGGGGCTCGACCCGCTGCACCGGCGATGGATCGGGTCTTCATGGCGACGCCCCGGCGGCCCCGGCCCCGGCCCCTCAGGAGTTCAGCCAGGCGGCGAAGGCGTCGGTGTTGTACGGGCGTGCGAGAAAGCTCTCCACCAGATCGGCGGCGTCACGGCTGCCACCCGGCCGCAGCACCCGGTCGCGGTATCGCTGCGCCACCTCGGGCGCCAGCAGGTCGTTGCGGTCGAAGGCGCTGAACAGGTCCTTGGCGATCACCAGCGACCACATGTAGGTGTAGTAGCCAGACGTGTAGCCCTCCAGATGGCCGAACCCCGCGAAGAAGTGCGTGTCGGGCAGCGGCGCCACCAGGCTGTAGCGCCGGTAGAGCTGCAGCATGCGTTCGGTGCGATCGGCCGGACGCTCCACGTGGAACGTGTAGGCCAGCGCGGCGTAGAACATCTGGGTGCGGGCCAGAAAACTCTTGCCGAACTCGTCCGCGGCCTTCATCGCCGCCACCAGTTCCGTCGGAATCGGGGTGCCCTCGGCGTCGGTGGCGAAGGTGCGCAGCACCTCGGCATCCCACGCCCACTCCTCGAGCAGCTGGCTGGGCGCCTCGACGAAGTCCCACTCGGTGGCCACGCCCGAGAACCGCACCCAGCGCTGATGGCCGCCGACGATGTTGTGAATCAGGTGGCCGAACTCGTGAAACAGGGTGACCACGTCGCCGTGCTCCATCAGGCCGCGAGAGAAGTTGCAGACCAGCACGCTCTCGGGCAGTTGGGCGCCCAGCACGCCGGGCACCATGTCGAAGCAGGCCGCGTGGTTGTACTTGCGCTCGCGCGGGTGCAGGTCGAGGTGAATGCGGCCCAGCGGGGTGCCGGCCTCGGCGTCGCTGACGTCGTAGCTGGTCACGTCGGAGTGCCACGACCGGGCCTCGGCCGCCTCGACCGGGGTGAACCTCAGGCCGAACAGCCGTCCGGTCACCTCGAGCAGGCCGTCGTGCACCTTGGCGAAGTCGAAGTAGCGGCGCACCTCGGTCGCGTCCACCCCGTAGCGTTCGCGCTTGATCAACTCGGTGTAGTGCCGCCAGTTCGACACGTCGATCACGCTCTCGCCGTCTTGCCCGGCCCGTGCCCGCAGCACCTCGATCTCGCGCTGCCCCGACGGCAGCGCGGCGGCGCTGACGGTGTCGATGAACTCGCCGATCGCGGCGCCGCTGCCGATCATCTTGACCTCGGCGTCGTAGTCGGCCCAGTTCGCGTAGCCGAGCAGGCCGGCCAGCTCGTGCCTGAGCGCGAGCAGCTCGGCCAGCACG
>DAOSUG010000337.1:0-3461 GCA_035378545.1 Micropruina sp.
GAGACGATCGCTTCGGAGCGCAGCAGGAACCGGGCGATGCTGGCCAGGTCACGGGCATTCCCGGCCAGGCTGCGGACTGCCTGCTCGGCGCGGCCTACCAAGTCGTCGAGGTCGGGGGGCAGCAGCAGTGGGCTGCCAAGCAACAGGTCTGGAACGTAGTGTCGGTAGGCCCCGGAGCGCCGGTCGCGGCGAGGCAGGCCTGTGTCGACCGAAGATACCCACACCCCTTCATCCCACGTCGCCACTCTTCCACCTGTCGTTGACCAGCCCTGGCTGATCGTAATGATAGCTATCTAAAGTTTCACATGTAGGTCTGGTGGGTAACACTAACTGCGAGCGGATTGGAGTTCCACCACGGGCCCTAGCAGCAGAGCAGGGCCCCGGGTTGGCTGGCTTGCGGCATGGCCCGCCAAGAGTTCCTTGCGTTGCTGGACGGTCACCCTCGATCGTGTGGCATACCGAGGCGATGTGTCGACCTGCGCACCTCGCCGGATCGCCACAGGCTGTGAAACCCGCGGAAGGAGTGTGGGCACCAGCGTGGTGCCCACACTCACATCATGTGTACCGAGGCGGTTTCTCCGGCCGAAACAGATCCGTCAGCGTCGGCACGAACGGTGCGAAGCGCAGCGGCATGCCGGCCTGGTCGGGGGTGCGGTCGCGCTTGCGGCCGTTGCAGGAGGCGCAGGCGGCCACCAGGTTCAGCCAGGTGCTCGGGCCACCCTGGCTGCGCGGCACCACGTGGTCGCGGGTAGCGGCGCGGCGTCCGCAGTAGGCGCAGCGGAACCCGTCCCGGCGCAGCACGTTGGGTAGCGTGCAGGCCAGGTGTCCGGTCGACTCGTAGACCCAGCGGGTGTACACGTAGCGGACGAGCTCCAGCGACCGAGGCACCGGAAAGGGGCCGAAGTGTTGACCCGGCACCGCCTCGTGCACACGCGCCACCTGGCGATAGAGCATGCTGATCGCGTGCTGCAGCGTCACCCGATGCAGCACCTGCTCGCCGCCCGCGTTGAACACGATGACGAGGGTCATCTCCGGCCTCCTTTCCGTCAGTAGTGACGTCGATCAGTGCAAACCTGTTGGACGAGCGATTGACCTGGCCGACGGGTCTCAAGCTCGACCGACGAGGACGAGCTGCCCGAAATCTTGGCCGTACAGGTCTCGACAAGCTCGACCGACGACGGCCGGCATCCGACGTTCGGACCTCAGCCCTTGACGCAGAGCAGCGTCTGCAGTCGCGCGTCCACCGCGACCAGGTCCACCTGGGCGGCGATCACGGCGTCGATGTCCTTGTAGGCGGCGGGGATCTCATCGATCACCCCGGCGTCCTTGCGGCACTCGATGCCCGCGGTCTGGGTGGCCAGGTCGTCCACGGTGAAGGTGCGCTTCGCCCTGGTGCGCGACATGCGCCGGCCCGCCCCGTGCGAGGCCGAGTTCAGCGACACCTCATTGCCCAGGCCGCGCACCACGTAGCTGCCCGTACCCATCGAGCCCGGGATCAGACCCCGGTCGCCGACCGCCGCGCGGATGGCGCCCTTGCGGGTCACCACCAACTCGACGCCGTCGTAGACCTCCCGGGCCACGTAGTTGTGGTGGCACAGGATCGGCTCGTCGAACCTCACCTGGCCGCCCCCGAGCCCGGCCCACCAGTCGGCGAACACCCGGCGCAGCGTGGCCAGCATGATCGACCGGCTGAGCATCGCGTAGTCCTGCGCCCACCACAGGTCGTGCAGGTAGGCGTCCATCTCGGCGGTGCCGGCCAGAAAGACAGCCAGGTCACGATCCGGCAGCCCGAGGTTGTGCTCCAACGTCCGGGCCGTGGCGATGTGCCGCTCGGCCAACTCCTTGCCGATGTTGCGGCTGCCCGAGTGCAGGGTCAGCCACAGCCGCTGGTCGCCGTCGGCGACGCACATCTCGATGAAGTGGTACAATGCCCCCACGATGTTTGAGGACCTGCAGTCACCCGACGCTGCTTACGCCGTCGGTCTTCTTCAGACGGACGGCACCCACGAGGGTTCAGTTGACGGCAAAGGCCGAGTGTCGGTGGAAGTCGCCGCGAGGGACCACGAGGTACTCTCGCGTCTCGCGCAATCCCTCGGGTGCTACTCCTCGATCGGGCGACGCACTCGAAGCACCAACTTCGGCGACAACTACGAGACGGCTACTCTCCGCTTCTATGACCAGCGAACGCGACGACTACTTGTAGACGCGGGAGTCCCTGTCGGTAGGAAGGCCCGCACAATCTCTCCGCCGACTATGCCCTTTGCTGCGCCCGACTATGTCCGCGGACTCCTTGACGGCGACGGATCCATCGGGTTCACCAGAAAGGGCGAACCTTTCATCAGCATGGTCACAGCCAGTCCGGACATCGCCCAGTATCTGTGTGTGACGATCGGCGAGGTCTGCGGTGTGACAAGAACGGCTCGCCCGAATGCGAGAGACGACGTGTTCAACGTCATGGTCCTCAACCAGGCAGCCACCCAGCTTGCATCATGGGCTTGGTATGACACCGAAGTAGTTGGTATTCGGCGCAAGAAGTCAGCTGCCGTCAAGGTTGCAGCATGGACTCCACCCGCCGGGAAAGAGGGCCGTTACGGGGTTGTCCGGAGGGCCTGGACCGCCGAAGATGACTCCGTAGTTCTCGGACAACCCACAGCGAGAGCCGCCGAGATCCTTGGACGGACGCTTTCGAGCGTGTCCGTGAGGAAGTGGCGACTCAGGCAAGTCTGACCGGTCCCCGGCGCGGGAACTCGGACGTCGAGCTGCTCATCGGGCTGTCGTTGCCGCCACCCAGCGAACCGCACTGCGTCAAGGCACGGCCTTGACGTTCGTCGATACCGGCTGCACGCAGCTGCCCGAACTGGGTGAACAGCTGGTCGAACCGGGCCCGCAGCCGGTGGTCGGTCCGTCACACCGGTGCCGTGCCGTCGTTGCCGTTGAAGCCTACCCGCACCGCCCGCTCGATGGCGGACCGCAGCGACGCCAGGTCGTCCGGAAGGTCCAACAGGGTCAGGTTTGTGCGAACCGCGCCCATGCCGCAGCCGATGTCGACGCCCACCGCAGCAGGCGAGACGGCGTCGCGCATCGCGATCACCGAACCAACGGTCGCACCCTTGCCGAGGTGGACGTCGGGCATCACCCGCACCCGATCCACCCACGGCAGCCGCGAGATGCTGCGCAACTGGTCGAGCGCTGCGGGCTCGATGTCGTACGGCTGCGCCCACATCAGCGTGTTGTCGTTGGTGGCGCCGGGCAGCGCCACCGGGAACTCGGTCATGAGCACCCCTTTCGTTCGTTCAAGTGGGGGAGGACGTGGGGCGTCCTCCCCCAGAACCCATCCCAAGGTTCGTGGCCAGTGCCGGCGTCGAACCGGCAGCCTCCCCGTCTTCGGCGGGGCGCTTCGCCTCCTGAGCTTCCTGGCCGTGCCGTCGATCGCCAGCGGGCATGAAAGAGCCGCCACACTC
>DAOSUG010000338.1:0-1765 GCA_035378545.1 Micropruina sp.
CCGTCTGGCTCTTGATCTCGCCGGTGTCGTTGTTCATGAACTCGGCGGTGACGAACAGCGGTGCGGCGTAGGTGACGTCGCGGTCCTTGCACTCCTCCACCGAGTGCTTGGGGTCCTCGAACCGGTTGTCGCGGAACGACAGCGACATGGTCTGGGACAGATCCTCGATCGGAGAGATCTCTTCGAAGATCTCTTCCAGACCGGACTTCGTGTTGACGTCCGTGCGGCCTTCGGCCAAGGCGGTGGCCACGCGGGTTCGCCAGGTTTCGTTGCCGATCAGCCAGTCGAACGACTCGATCTGCAGATCGAGCAGGTTCGGAACCTCGAGAGGTTCGGCGATCTTGGCGAACGAGATCCGGCCTGAAGCGGAGACGACGTTGGTGTTCTTCGACGCAGAGCGCGAGACGGCCAAGGTGATGGTCCTTCCAAGAAACCCGGCGCTGAGCCGGTTCTTTGCACGCAGAACGGCCCGCGTCAAATCACGGGTCGTTGGTGAGCGATGGGCAAGGATCAACTGTAGTGCGGTTGCCGCCGTTTGCCAAATCGGCAGGACTCATCAGCGCCGGCGACAGATGCACCTCAACAAGGAGGCCCGGCCCACGCTGGACGGTGTCCCGACTGTACTGCGGTGGACGGCTTCGCGCACAGCAATCACGCACTACGCCGGTGGGCGGCCTGTCTGTCCACTGGCCTGGACGTTGCGGGCACGCACGCGGGGCACCCGTTGAGCGCCAGAGTCATCTGCGCCTGAGGCTTCGGCTTCGGCACCTGTCTCGAAGGCACGTGATGATCCTCGCTCGGTCGGGCTAAACCTGGATCCACCGATGGGCGCCGTCGCGAGCCGCACCAGACGTGTGGGCTGGCAAACCGTCCGCACGAAGGCATACCGGGTGGCCTGCCCCGCGTAGCCGGCGACGCCAGGGCCCCGAATGGCGCCGCGCGCCCGCCTAACCATCTCTGGCCCGCGAAGCTACGCGGGCCAGAGATGGTTAGGGAGGCATTGCGTGGGGCGGTTGCAGTGGGCGCAGATCGGTGGATCCGGGCTGAACGGCGAGACCTTCGGGTGCGGGTTTTCGACACGCTGGACGAGCGTCGAGACCCTCACGGGTAAAAACTGCGACCACGAGCCGGACCCGCCTTGATACGCATCTGCCTCGAGCTTGCCTTGGGGTGGGCGACCCCACCTGGCCGCGAGCGTGCACCTAGCTTGACAGCGATGCGCTTACCCGGAAAACGGAGGAGCCGCCGTCATGGACGGCGGCTCAGACTCCTGGGGCGGGGGACCCCTTCGCACTAATCGGTGCTCGCCTCGGGCAACGGGAGGAAACTCACAAGGCGAGCACCGATCTCAGTGCCCATCAACGACAATACGGGGGGTTGTGCCGTCGACATGACTAACTAGACCATCACTTGACAAGGCTGTCAAGCCTGGGATGCGACGGAGTCCACATGGTGGACGTACAGGGGATGGAGGTCGGCCGCTCGCTGCCAGCACTGGTTCGCCTGCCGGTACTGCTCCTGCACGCCGTACAGCCCGGCGGCGCGGATGAACGCCTCACGCGCGGGCTGGTGCTGGCCCAGATCGAGTTCGATCTCAGCCAGCAACTCCTCCGCTCGGCCGTTGCTGACCACCGCAGGGCGCATGACTGGATCGGCGATCAGTGCCTTGACCTGTTCGCGAGCCTCGTCGGGTCGGCCTTCGAGCAGGGTGAGCTTGGCCTCGGCTTGGCGAAGCTCGAACATGTCGAAGGCATTACCGATCAGC
>DAOSUG010000338.1:1865-3456 GCA_035378545.1 Micropruina sp.
TGCGAGGCAAGCTGCTCGGCGAAATGGATCGCATCGGCATGATTGCCATCGTTCAACGCGGATTGCGTCTGCACGTATAGGGCCTGCCAATGGCGCGCCGGCTGCCCACTCTGCAGCGCCGACGCCGCCGCGCGAGTGGCCAACTCGCCCGCGGTTGCCCAGTCACGGTCGTACCAGGCCCGTTCCGCCACCAGTAGATGTTCGAGAGCCTCGGTGCTGTCAAGGTTGTCAAATGTTGACAGCGGCAGCGCGGGCTCCATGCCCAACTCTTCGGCCGTCACGCCCATGCGCATGGCAAGAAACTCGATCACGTCGGCCGAAGCCGATCGACGCCCGCTTTCGAGGTGGGAGATATAACTGCCGCTGAAGCGTTCGCCGCCCACCTCCGTCTGCGACATACCGAGACGTTTGCGAGTCTGACGCAGGCGCGCGCCGAACCCGTTGTGGGCAAGCGAAGCCGTCAAGGCGCACCTCCTGGGGAGCAATCAACCCAATCTGACCACTAAGTTGACACTCTCGTCAAGTCTGGATAGCGTTTGTCAACAGCACCAAACCACTTTTCCGGGGGAAGAATGAACAAGACGTTCCGCAAGGCCTTCGTGGCCGCGGCAGCCCTAATCGCCATCGTGGTCGTTCCCGTGACCGCAGCAGCACAGGACCACGCCGGCGGTTACGGCGACTGGCCAGCCAGCCGAACCATCAAGACCCACACCAAGTAGCACGACCCAAGGTTCAGCCCTTCCCACCCCCGCAGACCGATCGGCGGCGGAACTTGCGTTCCGTCGCCGATTAGTGCTGCCAACGCAAGTGCGGTAGCACCCAGCGGCCTTTTGTCGGCGGCGGAACCTGCGACCCGTCGCCGGTTTGCCCCACCTTCGGCGGGCGCACAGCAATCTTCGACACCGGGTCGGTGGTCGTCGAGGCCACCGGCACCGGCGGACCAGCACGCGTCCACGACGCGCGGGCGAGGTGCGCCCCTCCAACCCCGACGCAGCAGCCGAACCGCGGGCCCCTTCAACGATGCGGCTCTCCGAGCCTCCCGGCCGTCAGCCGTGGCTGAAGAGGGGCTGGTGGGCCTCGGACTGGCGCGAGCCGGTCACCCGTGTCCACACAGTGACGTACGTGGGAGCGACCCGAGCGGCTATACACCGTCCACCTGCCGACGCTGGCGCTGGCGGTCGCGGGCGGCGTGGCACAGGCGTCGCTGACCGTTGAGTCTTCCCGGGCCTGGCGTCAGCCGGCCGCAGTCGCCACGCCTGAGACGTCCGCTCGTCGTGACAGGTCTGCATGGACGCAACAGCGGCGGAGCCCACGGGGCTCCGCCGCTGTTGGTGTAACCGGTTTGGTCAGTTCACTTGACGCTGACGGCGGCACCGGCGGCCTCGAGGGCCTCCTTGGCCTTCGCCGCAGCCTCGCGGGTGACCTTCTCCAGGACGGGCTTGGGAGCGGCCTCGACCAGATCCTTGGCCTCCTTCAGGCCCAGGCTGGTGAGCGCACGCACCTCCTTGATGACCTGGATCTTCTTGTCGCCAGCGGACTCGAGGATCACGTCGACCTCGTTGCTGACCTCTTCTTCTTCGGCAGCGTCGCC
>DAOSUG010000339.1:0-3449 GCA_035378545.1 Micropruina sp.
CTACGCCGAGGCACGTCCCTGGTGGCGGGGGACACACCTGAGACGGGAGGGCGGCAGTGAGCTACGCCGAGGCACGTCCCTGGTGGCGGGGGACACACCACTAGACCAGCCGGTACCCCATGCCCCGGACGGTCTCGAACCGTTCCGCGCCCAGCTTGCGCCGCAGGTAGCGCACGTACACGTCGACCACGTTCGATGCGGGATCGAAGTCGTAGCCCCACACGCCCGACAGCAGTTGCTCACGGCTGAGCACCTGGCCCGGGTTCATCAAGAACGTCTCGGCCAGGGTGAACTCGCGGGCCGACAGGTCCACCTCGCGTCCGCCCACATTCGCTCGGCGGGTGCGCAGGTCGAGCGTGAGGTCGCGGTGCGTCAGTGTCGTGGCGGTGGCGGTGGCGGCAGCGTCCGGACGCAGCCGCAGCCGCACCCGTGCGAGCAGCTCTTCGAAACTGAACGGCTTGCCCATGTAGTCGTCGGCGCCACCCTCCAGTCCGGCGACGGTGTCCGTCACGGACGAGCGTGCGGTGAGCATGATCACCGGTACGCCCACACCCTGGCCACGCAGCCGGTTCAGCACCTCGAAGCCGTCGATGTCGGGCAGCCCGACGTCGAGAATCACCAGGTCCACGTCACCCGAACCGGCGAGCTGCGCGCCGATCACACCGCTGCTCTCGACGTGCGTGGTGTAGCCGGCGGCTGCGAGTCCTTTCGCCACGAACGCGGCAATGCGGGGTTCGTCCTCGATGATCAGGATGCGGCTCACGTGGCCTCCATTGGTGGCTGAGAAGGGGTGATCGCCCGCTGCGGCAGCACCAGAGTGATCGTGCTGCCCTCCGCGGCGGACGAGTCGATCTGCACCGTGCCGCCATGCGCCCGGACGATGCGGTCGACGATCGCCAGGCCGAGGCCCGTGCCGTCCGCGCGAAGGGGGGCGGCCTCGCCGCGGACGAACCGCTGCAGCACACGCTCGCGTTCGGCGGGGGCGATACCGATGCCCCGATCGCGCACCCACAGCTGCAACCGGCCATCGCGCAGCGCGCTGCCCATTGCGATCGGGCTGTCGGCGGGGGAGTACTTGACCGCGTTGGACGCCAGCTGCAGCCACGCCTGGGTGATTCGTTGTGGGTCGAGCACCGCTTCGACGTCGGCCATTGCATCCAGTTGCCAGCGCCGGGGTGCCAGCGCACGAGCCTTCTCGAGCGTCTCGTCCGTGAGCCGCCCGATGTCGGTTGCGCAGGGCTGCACGAAGTCGGCACTCTCGGATTTGGCCAGGGTCAACAGGTCGTCGACCAGGCGGGCCATCCGGTCGAGTTCGTCCAGGGCCAGGGTGCGGGTGCCTTGCACGTCAGCGGGGTCGTCGGTGCGCATCAGCTCGAGGTGGCCGCGCACGATGGTGACGGGGGTGCGCAGTTCGTGGCCGACGTCGTCGAGCAGCTGACGCTGACTGTCGAGAACACCCTGCAGCCGGTCGAGCATGGCGTTCACGGTACCGGTCAGGGCCGACAGGTCGTCGTTGCCGTGCACCGGTATGCGCCTGCTCAGGTCGTGCTCGGTGATGTCTTCGGCGGTGGTGCGCAGCAACCGGATCGGGCGCAGCAGCCGTCCGACGAGCAGCCAGATCAGAACGCCGACGACGACCAGTGACCCCAGAGCGACCAGGGCATAGGTGCCGTAGGTTCCCTGGAGCGAGCGGTCTTCGGCACGCATGTCGAACACATGCACCAACGCGCCGTTCTCGCTCGGAAAGTGCACCGGAATGACGGCGAAGAAGTAGTCGTGGCGACTGGTGCTGAGCCGGCTGCGGGTGGTGTGGTCCAGGGTGCTCAGCGGAAGGACGGCGGCGAGGAACTCGGCGTCCTGCTCGGGTCGCAGCGGTACACCTTCGGCCGCCGTCCAGGCCAGCGTGCCGCCCCGGATGCCGAGATGGCTTTCGTTGGCCGCCAGCACGTGGCGCTGCATGGCGGTGCGCAGCAGCTCGTCGACGCTCGACTCGCTGAACGGACGCCCGGTGGAGTCGAGCCCCTGCTGAGCCAGTACCCGGAACTCCTCGACCGAGCGGTCGAGGTAGCCCTGCACCCGGTGTTCGGCCAAGGCGCGTTCGAGCGAATAGGCGGTCAAACCGGCGATGGTGAGGGCGAGTGCGGTGAGCCCGATCACGGCGGCGATCACCCGGCTGCGGACGGTGCTCAAGCCGGCCCACGACCGGCGCGGCGGCGACGACGACGGAGTCTGCGTCGCACTGGCCATGGGCACAGTGTGCCAAGGCGGGTCGAGGGGCCGGTGAGGCCAAGGTGAGAACCTTCTCACCACCGGCGGGCCCCACACGCTCTGGGTTGACGCAGCCAGCTGCCCACCGACAAGCGAAAACGCCCCGAGAATCCGGGGCGTCTGCGGTGGCCAGGACCGGGGTCGAACCGGTGACCTTTCACTTTTCAGGCGAACGCTACTACCAGCTGAGCTACCTGGCCGATGAGCGATGCGGTCGCTCAGCGACCCCGACGGGACTCGAACCCGCGACCTCCGCCGTGACAGGGCGGCGCGCTAACCAACTGCGCTACGGGGCCTTGACAGGCCTCACCGGTGGTTTCCCACCGGCCACGAAACTATAACAGCCCGCCGCGGTGGCTAGGTAATCGACCGGCCCGACCCGATGCCAGGTGCCTGCTGCGCGTCGTTGACCGATGCGCGGTGCCCGCGTGGCGACTGCGGTTGACTCACGCTGACCACCGGCGGGGCGGGGGTCGTTGACTCATCTGACGACGCCCGCGTCCGCCGGATGCGTGGCTGCGTTGACGGAGACGGAGGACGGCTGTGCCGGGCCGGTCGAGGTGAGGGGAGCCGGATCGGGAGACGGTTCCGGTTGCTGCCCGGGGCCGAGTGCAGCGGGGGATGCGTTCGCCATTGCGTACTCAGGCCGATCGCCTGCGACCACGCCCCAGACCGCCAGGCCCTGCGCCTCGCTCAATGCGAGAGAACCGAATCGCAACAGCGGCACGGGCAGGTGATCGCGCAACCGATCAAGCGGTACGGGGTCGACTCGCCTCAACTCGGCGGCGAGCCCGAAACCGGAGGCCTCATCGCCCTCGGGTTGCTCGCCGGTGATCGTGCCGACCACCGTCACCGCACCCAGCGGGGCGCCACCCGGGTGGTCGGTGCGAGGGGAGTAGACCACGATGTGGTCACCCGTGGACATGCGCGCCAGCACGGCTCGCTTACCGGTGCCGGTGGCGATGCGCTGGGTATCAACGGCCTGCTGTGCATGCCGGCCGGAAAGCACCACCACCCAGGTTCGTGTCGTAGTCACGCCCGGATTATCTGCCCGAGATCGAGAAAGTGTTCAGAATCGCCCCCCACGGCGCCGCAGTGTGAGCCTCCGATCTCCGTGCGACACAGTCGCCTCCAGGCCGTCCACGCGCCGAGCTGTGAAGCGTTCCCATGCTCTGTCCTGA
>DAOSUG010000340.1:0-3439 GCA_035378545.1 Micropruina sp.
CGTACGGTGACAACAACGGCGTAATCGGCGCCTACGACGCCATCATCACAACCAACTTGAACGGACGCCAGGCTCGATGGACGCTAACACTGATTCGTGATTACGGACCCAAGTTGAACTTTGCCGACGGAGGCGCCCCCACGCAAATCGTGTGCTGGGACTGGTGGGGCGCAGTGTGGATCACCTGTGGTAATCACTACTTCACAAATCTGCCCAATGCTTTGAGCACTCGGTGGACGAGCAAAATGATCTACGGAAACCGGTTGGAGAACGCCGACACATATCACGGTGCATTCGAGACATATTTCAAGGCTGCCGGCTACTCGCGCCGCTGGGTAGCGAGCACCCTCAACACCAACGATTGGCGTTGCCCCAGAGGCAACGGCGACTGCAAAATGGTCGGATGAGTTGGGACGAGAACCCTGTCCTGTCGGGAGCTGGGCTCTACCCCTTGCCCGACAACGGCTATGGTGCCCTGATCGCTTGGTTGGGCGGCCCTGAGCGAACGCTCCGGGCCGTCGACCTCGCCCGCGGCGAGTTCGTGGTGAAGGAGTGGGTCGACGGAGTGGTCACGGAACGCCAGATCACCGACGCCGAACTGGCGGAGGCCGACGATCTGGTCGACGAGTACCTTGCTGAGGCAGGGATCCCACCGAGGCCAAGAGGCTACTTGTGGTTCACCACCGTCGATCTAGGACACCTGGACCGTGAGTTGAGTCGCCGCATTCCCGGCAACACGGTCGTCCTGCCGAGAGGCATGGCGGAGCACATCCGGGCAGTCATCGAATCGGTGTGATGGCCCCAATCGCCGCCGCTTGTTGAACCGTGCGGCTGTGACTGCCCAGATCATCCGGATCTACTCGTCGGCTTCCGAAGGGCGGCTGGGAGATCCGGGGCACCAAAATCCCGGGTCACCCAGCTCCTTGGTCAGGATGTAGCCGCACTGTGCGACGCCCTCCCAGATCGCCCGGGTGTCGAACGCTTGGCACTTGCCGTTGTCGGCCTTCACCGCTGAAAGCGCCGTCTGCGGGTCGATGAGCACCGCCAGCCGCTTGTTGTGGTCCTCGATCAGGTCGCCCATCCGGTTGCCCCAGGGCCCGGGCACTGAACCTTCGGCGCCCAAGTCCCAGCCGAGCGCGTCATTGGCTTCGTTCGCCAAGGCGTGGAAGCCGGTGTAGCCGGACGAGACGGGGGGAGCGGGAGCCCCACCCCGACTAGGCGTTATGCCTGGTTGACTAGGCAAAACGCCGCAGGGCGACAGGCGACCTGCACCCAGAAGAGAACTTCACATCGCTCGGTCCTCCGGTGTCCGGATCGGGCCCTTTCTGAGGCTTAAGGCTGCGGAAGGAGTTCACCAGGGAACAGCAGCGCTATGAGTCCCTGGCCCAGGCGGCGGAGCGGACCGGGATCAGCCGGAAGACCCTGCGACGCCGGATCGCGTCCGGCCAACTCCCGGTCTCCTCCAGCGGACGGCGCATCCTCCGCGTGCGCCCCGAGGCCGTCGACGCCATGCTGCGTCCGTTCTGGCTCAGTTGAGCCCAGAACTAGTGGTCTGGCGCGGTTTTAGCTGACTGCTTGGTCAAGGGCTGCTCGTGCGCGGGTGACTTTGGCGAGGATGGATTCGGCGGTGGCGGTCCAGGTGTAGGGCTTGGGGTTGTCGTTGCTGGCGTCGAGGTATTCCTGGATGCTGTCGATCAGGTCGGGCACGGAGGCGAAGACGCCGCGCCGTAGGTTCTTCTCGGTGAGATCGCGGAACCAGCGTTCGACCTGGTTGAGCCATGACGACGAGGTCGGGGTGAAGTGCAGGTGGAACCGCTTGTGTCGTTTGAGCCACCGTTCGACGCTCTCGTGCTTGTGGGTGGCGTAGTTGTCCAGGATCAGGTGGACCTGCAGGTGCTGGGGAACCTCGCGGTCGATGGTCTTCAGGAACGCCAGGAACTCCTCGTGGCGGTGTCGGGGCAGGCACTGGCCGATGACCGTGCCGGTCAGGACGTCGAGGGCGGCGAACAAGGTGGTGGTGCCGTTGCGCTTGTAGTCATGGGTCATCGTGCCGGCCCGGCCCGGCACCATCGGCAACGAGGCCTGGGTCCGGTCCAGTGCCTGGATCTGGGACTTCTCGTCCATGCACAACACGATCGCCTTCTCCGGCGGGTCCAGATACAGCCCGACAACGTCGATGAGCTTCTCGGTGAACGCCGGATCGTTGGACAGCTTGAACGTGTCCACCCGGTGAGGCTGCAAACCGAGCTCGTTCCAGATCCGCCGCACCGTGTCCTTGCTCACCCCGGCACGCTCAGCCATCGTCCGCGTCGACCAGTGCGTCGCACCGGCAGGCTTGGTCTTGGTGGTGAGTTCCACGATCTCGGCGACCTGCTCCTCGCTCACGCTCGCCTTCCGGCCACGCCCCTTGGCGACCTTGCCCCAGTTCGCCAACCCGTCAGCCTCGAACGCGGCACGCCAGGACCGCACCGTCACCGCGGTCACCCCGTGCCACTGGGCGATCGCCAGGTTCGCGCATCCGTCAGCCGAATCGAGCAGCACCCGTGCCCGGACCACTTCACGATGGGCCGCCGTCGCCGAGCGGGCCACCTTCTCAAGAACCTCACGCTGAACAGGCGACACCCTCAACGGTGCAGCAGCAGGAGACGGCATACCTCATTCTACACCCAAGTAGACACCCATTTGCGCGCCACACCACTAGGGCATCCCGGAGAGGTATCATTTGGGTATGACTGATGTGGCTACCATCAAGGTTCCTCGCGTGGTGCGTGACCGCGTGCGCGACGCTGCCCGAGCGGCGCACCTGACCCAGGCCCAGCTCATCGAGGAGATGCTTGAAGAGAGGCGCAAGGCTGAGTTCTGGGCTGCGCTCGAAGCCGAGACCCCCGACCAGGAGTATCTGGACGACCTTGCCGAGGCAGACGCGGCATTTGCCGGCGACGCCGAGGAGTCCATTGCCCGGTTCGAAGCGGGCGAGTGATCCAGCAGATTGCCCGTGGCGATGTCGTCTGGGCGAGCATGGACCCGACCATCGGCCGCGAGCAGGCCAAGCACCGGCCTTGGCTGGTGTTGTCCGAGCCGGCGCTCCATCGCGCCCGCGGCCTGCTCATCGCGGTGCCGCTGACGCACACCGACCGGGGATGGTCCACGCACGTGAAGCTCACGTCCCGCGATTCGGCAACCACCGTGGCGATGTGCGAACAGGTCAAGTCGATGTCTATTGACCGCGTCACCCGCGTTGACCGCGCGCCTTACCCGCTCGGCCAGGTCGATCAGGTCCACCAGATCCTCGCGCTGCTCACAGGCGGCCGATAGGCGCTACTGGAACTGCAGAGGAGCAGCGCCGAGAACGACGTGGCCGGCCCGGATCAGCTCGACCCGGCGGTGCACCCGGCCCGCGATGCTGTGCACTCCCGGCGCATCCTGGCGGCCCGACAGG
>DAOSUG010000341.1:0-3433 GCA_035378545.1 Micropruina sp.
CCCGAACGTGAGCCCGATGCCGGCCACCACCACCGCGATCACCTCGAACGTCCAGCCCTCTTCGCCGACGGCCGACCCGACCGCCGCGACCGTGCCGATCACGCCCTCGCCCAGCGTGATGATCACCAGCAGCCCGTAGCGTTCGGCGATGTGGTGCGGGTGCCAGGGGGTGGGGGTGTGGCGCCGCTCGGCGATGAACGGCCCGAGCATCTCGACCACGATCAGCACCCCCGCGCCGGTCAGGGCGGCCGGCAGCGACAGGTCGAGCCAGGCCACCACCACCCAGCCCACCTGGGCGACCGCGATGGCGGCGGCGTAGGTGAGCGCGGTGGTGCGGTAGCGCGGCTCGGAGTTGGCGACCCGCAGCCACTGGGTGAGCATCGCCACTCGCATCACCACGTAGCCGGCGATGATCACCCGGTTGTCCAGCTGCATGCCCTCGTCCAGCGAATAAAAGACGTCCGGAAGGCCGAGGCTGAAGATCACCACGCCGATCATCTGCAGCATCGTGGTCAGTCGGTACGCCCAGTCGTCGGTATCGAAGGCCGACGCGAACCAGCTGAAGTTGATCCACGCCCACACGATGGCGAACATCGCGAAGGCGAAGCCGCCCAGTCCGGCCGCCACGTGCCCCTCGGCGATCAGGTGCGCCACATTCTGGCCCGCGATCCCGAAGGCCACCACGAACGCCAGGTCCATCAGCAGTTCGAGCGGGGTGGCGGCGCGATGCGGCTCGTGCACGTCGCGTCCGCTCATCCGGCGCAGCGGCGAGGGTCGCTTGCTGATCGGACGGGGCGGGCCTGGCGCAGCACTCATGGCGCGACACCCTAACCCGTTTGCAACGATCACCCCGCTGCCCGACCGCATCCCGGCGCCCGGGCGCGTCGGGCATGCTCACCAGTACTGACGGACCGGGTTCTTGGCGCCCGTGAAGGTCACAAGGGGGTCTCGATCGGCGTTCCGCATTGCCGCCGTAACAAACCTGCGACAGGATGCGGCCAACCTGATAGCTCTATCAAGGAGAAGAAGTGAGTTTTCGACCCAAGGCCCTGCGTGCGGCACTCGCCGGCGTCGCGGCCCTCAGCCTCAGCATGCTCGCCGCGTGCGCCAACTACTCCACCCCGACCACCGCGGTCCCGGCCGGTACCGGAACGGGTGGCGGCACCGCTGCAGCAGCACCGACCCTGGTGAAAGACGGCAAGCTGACCGTGTGCACCCACCTCGCCTACAAGCCGTTCCAGTTCAAGGACGACTCGGGCAAGACCGTCGGATTCGACGTCGACCTGATGGACCTGGTGGCCAAGAAGCTGGGTGTGACTCAGGAGATTTTCGACATCGAGTTCGAGCAGATCACCTCGGGCGCGGTGTTCGCCGCCAAGAAGTGTGACGCGGCGGCTGCGGCAATCACGATCCGGGCCGATCGTCAAGAGGCCGCACTGTTCTCCGACCCCTACTTCTCCGCCACGCAGGCATTGCTGGTGAGCAGCGATTCGCCCATCGCTGACCTGCCCGACCTCAAGGGCAAGACCCTGGCCGTTCAAGCCGGAACCACCGGTCAGGACTACGCCAAAGAGAAGGCCGCGGCCAACGGTTTCACCGTCAAGGTGTTCGACGACATGCCGAGCGGTGCCAATGCGGTGCTGGCGAAGACAGTCGACGCTGCTATCAACGACAACGGCGTTGTGTACAACTTCGCGTCGGAGAATCCCGGCACCAAGGTGGTCAAAGAGTTCGACACCAACGAGAAGTACGGGTTCAGCATGGGCAAGACGAACACCGCGCTGCTGACGGTGGTCAACGACGTGCTGAAGACGGCCAAGACCGACGGCACCTACAACACCATCTACAAGAAGTGGTTCGGCAAGGACGCACCGAAGGACTGACTCCACTCACGCTTTGCGCTGCCCCGGTCTGTCGGCCGGGGCAGCCGGGCGCCGTTCCGCAAGGGAGACCGCATGACGTCCACTGCCACACCGACACGCAAGAAGTTGTCGCCGCGCCGCCGCGCCCAGCGCATCCGTTGGGTCAATTACGGCGTTCTCGTCCTGGCGCTCCTGGCTGTCGTCCTCTTCGCCGACGGACGGCAGTTGCAGTCCGTCTTCTTCCGGCCCGACATGATCGCCGAGACCGTCGGGCCCGGCCTGCTCAACGCACTCAAGAACACCATCCTGTATACCGTCGGAGCCTTCGTCTTCGGCCTGGCGCTGGGCACCGCTCTTGCCCTGATGAAGCTTTCGCAGATCGGTCCCTACCGATGGATCGCGACCATCTACACCGAGGTTTTCCGGGGTGTCCCGGCCATCATCGTGCTGCTGGCCTTCAGCCTCATTTCGCTGGCCATACCCGGACTGCAGATTCCGTTCGACCCGTTCGGTGCGGTCTGGACGGCCCTCGGCCTGGTTGCCGCGGCATACATGTCGGAGACCATCCGGGCCGGTATTCAGGCGGTCCCCAAGGGTCAGACCGAAGCGGCACGATCGCTCGGCATGCCGTCCGGAATGGCGACTCGAAAGATCGTTCTGCCGCAAGCGTTCCGCATCGTCACGCCGCCACTCACCAACGAACTGGTTTCGTTGACCAAGGATTCGTCCCTGATCTATGTGATCGGGCTGAGCGCGGAGGCGTTCGACCTCACCAAGTACGGCCGCGACCTGACCAACACCCACTCGAACATGACGCCACTGGTGATCGCTGGCTTGACCTACCTGGTCATCACGCTTCCGCTCACCTTCTTGGTGCGGCGCATGGAAGCCAAAGCCACGAAGGCCCGGTGAACGCCATGACCCAGACAATTCCCACCGGCAACCGTGACGACGAGATCCAGATCTACGACCTGCACAAGAGCTTCGGTCAGATCGAGGTCCTGAAAGGCATCTCGACCATTATTCGACGCGGCGAGGTGGTGTGCGTGATCGGGCCGTCCGGCTCCGGAAAGTCCACGCTGTTGCGCTGTGTGAACCTGCTGGAACAGCCGACCGCCGGTCGCATCTTCATTCTGAACGAAGAGATCACCGACCCGGACGCCTTCGTCGACGAGCTGCGTACCAAGATGGGCATGGTCTTTCAACAGTTCAACCTGTTTCCGCATCTGACGGCACTGCAGAACTGCACCGTCGCGCCGGTCAACGTGTTGAAGAAGGAGAAGGCGACCGCCGAGGCGACGGCCCGCAAGAATCTCGCCATGGTCGGGCTCGCCGACCGGGGTGACGCGTACCCCGCGCAACTCTCCGGAGGCCAGCAGCAGCGGGTGGCGATCGCCCGGGCCCTGAGCATGGACCCCGAGTTGATGCTGTTCGACGAGCCCACCTCGGCGCTCGATCCCGAGCTGGTCGGCGACGTGCTGTCGGTGATGCGCGAGTTGGCGAAGTCCGGCATGACCATGATGGTGGTCACCCACGAGATGGCCTTCGCCCGCGACGTTGCCGACCGGGTG
>DAOSUG010000342.1:0-3433 GCA_035378545.1 Micropruina sp.
GTCAAGCAGGGCGACGACGTCACGGTGGTCGAGATCCGGCACGAGAACATTCCGACCGGCTGGAACACCGCGTCGATCACCGAGCATTGGGAGCATGCGCTCGACCGAATCGTCGACGCGAGCTGAGCTGAGTTCGTAGCGCCCGACGGGGCCCACCGGCAGGTGCGGCCCCGTCCGCGTTTCATCGGGCCTGGAAGCCTGCTGCACAGTCATTTTCCGGCTGCGGCGCATGGGCGGGCGATCCGCTGCGGTCACATCGTGGCTCGGTAGCCAGGCCAGGGCCGCGACGGGGACCGGTCGACGCCTCATCGACCCGCGGTGCTCAGCTCGCGAAGCGCGCCGCTGACCGGGCTCGTGCCTTGTCCGCTTCCTCCTCGCGGTTCTTCGGCGGGGCCGCCGTGGTCAGGTGTTCCAGCAGGTGCCGCGTGAGGTGCGCGATCTCGTCGACCGCCTCGTTGAAGTACGGCTCGTTGGCCTTGGACGGCTTGTTCATGCCCGACACCTTGCGCACGAACTGCAACGCGGCGGCGTGCACCTCGTCATTGGTGGCCGGCGGCTCGAAGTTGTTCAGAACTCGAATGTTGCGACACATGGCGACCAGCGTAAGTGAGAAATCGCCCAGCGCGACCGCAGCCCCGGCACAGAAGCAGCACAGGCGGCGTCCGTACAACTGAGTTGTGAGCGATTCTCTCCTGACCAAGAAGGTGTCACGGCGGCTGCTGTTCGGCGGCACGGCCGGGCTGGTCGGCCTGGGCGGCACGGCGGCCTGGGCGGCGGACCGCTTTCTGGTCGAGCACGTCGAGGGCACCGTGACCGACGTCAGCACGGCCACGCCGACCGGCACCAGCACCGACAACGGCTACACCAGCGCGACGACGAAGCTGACCATCGAGAAGGTTGCCACCGGCTCGGGCAGCGACGCGATCACCTACTTCGTCGCCGACATCACCACGACGGACGCAACACTGATCCGCTCAGCGTTCGCGAAGGACGAGTTCGGCACCAACATCATCGCCTACCCGTCGGTGATCGCGAAGAGCAAGAACGCCGTGCTCGCGATCAACGGCGACTACTACGGGTTTCGCGACACCGGCATCGTGGTGCGCGGCGGAGTCGCCTACCGCGACAAGGGCGCCAGGCAAGGTCTGGCCATGTATCGCGACGGCGCCATGCGGCTGTACGACGAGACCGCAACCACCGCCAAGCAGCTGATCGCCGACGGCGTGTGGAACACGCTTTCGTTCGGTCCCGGCCTGGTCGCGGACGGCGCGGTGATCGACGGCATCGACCAGGTCGAGATCGACACCAACGTGGGCAACCACTCCATTCAGGGCAACCAGCCGCGGACTGCCGTTGGCATGGTCGCCGCCGGCCACTTTCTGTGGGTGGTGGTGGACGGCCGCAGCTCCGGCTACAGCCGCGGCATGACCCTGCCGGAACTCGCGCAGGTCTTCGTCGACCGCGGCGCGCAGGTCGCCTACAACCTGGACGGGGGCGGATCGTCCGCCATGGTGTTCAACGGCTCGCTGGTCAACAATCCGCTCGGCAAGGGCCAGGAGCGCGGCACGTCCGACATCCTCTACGTGGCGGGCTGAGCGATGATCGTGCTGATTCCCGCCTATGAGCCCGGACGCTGCCTGCTGGAGTTGATCCGTGACCTGGCCCGCGAGGCGCCGGAGTTGCAGGTCGTGGTGGTGGACGACGGCAGCGGCCCGCTGTACGCCCCGCTGTTCTCGGACGTCAGCCGGCTGGGTGCCGACGTGATCGGCTACGCGGCCAACCGGGGCAAGGGGGCGGCGCTCAAGCACGGCTTCGCACATATCGCACGGCACTATCCCGACCAGAGCGTGGTCTGTGCCGATTCCGACGGTCAGCACGCGGTGGTCGACATTCTTCGGGTCGGACGTGCGGTAGGTCCAGGCAGCATGGTGCTGGGCGTCCGGGCCTTCAGCGGACGGGTGCCCCTGCGCAGCCGCGTCGGCAACAGCCTCACCCGATGGGCGTTCCGCGCCGCCAGCGGGGTGGGGGTCAGCGACACCCAGACCGGCCTGCGCGGCTACCCGGCCGACGCGTTGCCCTGGCTCGGCACGGTCAGCGGCGACCGGTTCGAGTACGAACTGAACCTGCTACTGCAGGCTCGCAGCGCCGGATGGACGATCGTCGAGGTGCCGATCGCCACCATCTACCTGGCGGGCAACGCATCGTCGCATTTTCGGCCGCTGACCGATTCGGCCCGCATCTACCTGCCGTTGCTGGCGTTCTCGGCCTCGTCGCTGGTCGCGTTCGCGATCGATTTCGTGGCCCTCCTGCTGCTGAACGCGGTGACGGGCAGCCTGCTGGTGGCCGTGATCGGCGCGCGCGGGCTCAGTTCGGCGGTCAACTTCGTGACCAATCGGCGGGTGGTGTTCGAGTCGCGGCGCCCGCTGCGCAGCACGCTGGTGCGCTACTACCTGCTGGTAGGCGTGTTGCTGCTCGCCAACTACGGCCTGCTGGCGTGGCTGACCTCGTTCGGGCTGGCCCTGGCGTTGGCGAAGATGCTGGTCGAGGTGACGTTGTTCGTGGCCAGCTATCAGGTGCAGCGCAGCTTCGTGTTCGGCCTCCAACCCCCGCCGGTGACGGCGGTGGCAGCACCGCGCGAGCGGCTGCCGATCGGCTGACTCGGCCGGACGGACCGATGGCCACCATCGCAAGCGCACCGAACGGGTGGGTGCCCGGACGGGGTCGCGCAACAGCGGCAATCGGTGGATGCCGTCTCAGCTCTCGCGGAGCCGCCATTCGATGGCCGGGCAGGTGTCCATCACCATCGGCAATCCGGCGGTCTGGGCCCGTTCGAACGCGTCGTGGTCGATCACGCCGAGCTGGAACCAGACGCCCTTGGCGCCGACCGCCAGCGCTTCGTCCACGAACGCCCCGGCCGATTCGGAACGCCGGAACACGTCGACCACGTCGATGTCGAACGGCACCTCGGCGAGGCTGCGGTAGCCCTGCTGGCCGAAAACCACAGGGGCATCGGGATGGATCGGAACGACCTGCTTGCCCCGGCTCTGTAGAAGGTCGGCGATGGCGTAGGCGGTTCGGCTGGGGTCGCCGGACAATCCGACCACGGCCCACACGTGGGCGTCATCGAGAAAGCTGTCGATCACCTGCTGGCTCTGCCAGGCAGGACGGATCTGGGTGGTGCTGGGGTGGATCATGCCAACAACCCTAACCAACGTGGGCGCACGAGTATTCACGGCAATGGGTGAGGCGGCCGTTCGCGAGTCGGGACCGGCCGAACCGTCGTGGCGCCCGTCATCCCGGCGCATGCCGGGATCTCTGCGTGAGCCGAGATCCCGGGGCAAGCCCGGGATGACGAGTGAGCGGCTTGTGGAGACCCCTGCTCGCCTCGGTTTCGGCCAGCTCGTCCAGCGATTCCCGATCCCGTCATCCCGGC
>DAOSUG010000343.1:0-3433 GCA_035378545.1 Micropruina sp.
AGACCGTCGTCGCCCTGCATCGCGCCGCCTACTTGCTGTACAGCAACCGGCGCCGCTTCGAGCGCGGCGGCATCCTGGTGGTCGGCCCGTCGTCGCTGTACATGAACTACATCGAGCGGGTGCTGCCCTCACTGGGCGAGGATTCGGTCACCCTGCGTGCGATCGGAGCCGTGGCCAGCGACGCGCTTGGGCTGGTCGCCGACCGCAACGACGATGCCGCCGCCACCGGGATCAAGGGCTCACTGCGAATGGCCCCCCTGCTGCAGCGGCTGGTCAACCTGCCGCTGATCGATCCCGGGCCGGACGGAGTTCGGCTGCGGGTCACCGTCAAGGGCGAGGTGCTGGGCCTGGAGGGGCCGGCGTTGGCCCGGATCCGGGCCGAGGTTCTGGCCCGCCACAAGGTCAATCGGGGCCGGGCGCCCGCTGAGCAGGCGTTGCTGAAGGCTCTGGTGGCGCAGGTGCCCGACGAGATCGACCTCGAGCGTGACGTCGTCGAGGACCTGATCACGTCCAGCGCCCAGTGGCGCATGTTCGTCAACGCCTGGTGGCCCGCACTGGCCCCCACCGAGGTGTTGCGCCGACTGGACGACCCCGCGATCGTCCGGCAGGTGGCGGTCGGGCTGCTGAACGCTGACGAGCAACGGGCCCTGCAGCAGTCATTCACCGCCGACACCTGGTCGGTGGCCGACATCGCCCTGCTCGACGAGCTGGCGGCACTGCTCGGGCCCGTGCCCGTGGACGACGACGCGGACCAGCCGCTGTTCATCGAGGGCGGCGAGGCGGTGCCCGAACTGATCACGATGGCCGACCGGCTCTCACGCGAGCGCCAGGACGACGCCGACGGCGAGGGCCACGACGAGTTCGCCCACCTGCTGATCGACGAGGCGCAGGACATCACCCCGATGCAGTGGCGCATGCTGCGCCGCCGGGGCGGGCACGCGTCCTGGACCATCGTCGGCGACCCCGCCCAGAGCAGTTGGCCCGATCTCGCCGAGTCGGAGCGCGCGATCGCTGAACTGATCGGCCACGCCCCCAACCGCACTTACCGGCTGAGCGTCAACTACCGCTCCCCTGCCGAGGTGTTCTCATTGGCCGCGCAGGTGGTTCGACGCTCGTTCCCCGAGGCCGACCTGCCCAAGGCCGTCCGCTCGACCGGGGCGCAGCCGCAACTGGTGGGGACCGAACCCGAGTCGTTCCTGCGGGTGGTCGCCGAACAGGCGGCCCGGTTGCTCGATCAGGTGGCCGGAACCGTCGGCGTGATCGCCCCACCCTCGCGGTTCGAGGCGGTGCGCGCGACGCTCGAACCGCTGGCCGACAACCGGTTGGTGGTGGTCACCCCACTGCAGGCCAAAGGTCTCGAATACGACGGTGTGCTGGTGGCCGCCCCCGATGACATCGTGGCCGAGTCGCCGGGCGGCGAACGGGTGCTCTACGTGGCGCTCACGCGTCCGACGCAGCTGCTGGTGACCGTCGATCCAGTCCCAGCCGGCGCAGGTTGGCGAGAATCGCTGACGTTGCCCGTGACCGGTTGAGAGTGAAGAACTGCAGCCCCGGGGCGCCGCCGCGCAGCACGTCGGCGCTCAGTTCGGTGGCGATCTCGATGCCCACTCGGCGCACCTGAGCGGGGTCGCCCGCGACCGCGTGCAGCCGGCGGACAACGCGCGTGGGCAACTCAGCGCCCGACAGTGCCGCGAACCGTTCGATCTGGGCGATGTTGGTGACCGGCTGGATGCCCGCGACGATCGGCAGCGTGCAGCCGATCGCGCGGGCGCGCTCGACCAGTCGCAGGTAGGCGTCGGCGTCGAAGAAGAGCTGGGTGACCGCGAAGCTGGCGCCCGCCTCTTGCTTGGCCAGCAGCAGCCTGGCGTCCAGGTCGGCATCGTGTTGCTGCGGGTGCGGGTCGGGAAAGGCCGCCACCCCGATACCGAAGCTGAAGTTGCCGGCGATCAGGCGAACCAGCTCGGTGGCGTTGGCCAGACCGTCGGGATGCCGCTGCCACGGCACCGTCGGGCCACCGGGCATGTCGCCGCGGATGGCCAGCACATGCCGCACGTCCGCTTCGGCGTAGGCGGCCAGGGTGGCCAGCAGTTCGTCCCGGGATTGGCTCGCGCAGGTCAGGTGGCCCATGGTCTGGGCCTCGGTGCGCCGTTTGATGAACCGGGTGGCGCGGATCGTGCGGTCACGGGTCGCGCCGGAGGCTCCGTAGGTGACCGAGAGCCAGTCGGCACCGGTGGCGTCCAGGTCGAGAATGGTCTGGGCGAGCACGTCCTCGCCCGCCACATCGGCGGGCGGAAAGAACTCGAAGCTGAACGTCGGACGGCTGGTGTCGGCGAGCAGGTCGGCGATGCTGGGCAGGTGCTCCTGCGCGGCGACGTCATCGGGGGTCACGGACACGGGCACCAAGGTAGGCCAGCGCCGTCCGGCTCGGGCCTCTAGGCTCAGTGGATGGGCATTTTCGCGGCGCACGATCCGTTGGGCGCTCCGTTCCGCGACGCGATGGGTGCGCACCTGCGCACCTTCATCGAGGCGCGGCGCGAGCAGTTGACCGCGGTGGGCCCGCAATTGCGGGCACTGACCGACCTCGCGTTGGCGTTCACGGCGGGTGGCAAGCGGCTCCGGCCGGCGTTCTGCTGGTGGGGGTACTGCTCGATCGTCGAACCCGACGATGCCGAGGCGCTGCTGCGGGCGGCCGCAAGCCTCGACCTGCTGCACGTGTCGGCGCTGGTGCACGACGACGTGATGGACTCCTCGGACACCCGGCGCGGGCTGGCGGCCGCACATCGGCAGTTCGAGACCTGGCATCACGAAGGTGGCCTGCTGGGTTCACCCGAGGCGTTCGGACGGGCGGGCGCGATTCTGCTCGGCGACCTGCTGCTGGTGTGGTCGATGGAGGCGTTCACCGGTTCGGGGTTGCCGATGGCTGCGCTGGCGCGGGCGACTCCCCTACTGGACGCGATGCGCACCGAAGTGACGTGCGGGCAGTTCCTCGACGTGTTCGCCCAGGCCGAGCCGGTCGGCGGGGTCGACCTGATGAGCCTGGTGCCGCAGGTGGTGGAGTTCAAGACCTCCCGGTACACGGTGATCCGCCCCTTGCAGGTGGGGGCGGCGCTGGCGGGCGCGTCCGAGCCGGCGTTGGCCGCATTGGCTGCCTACGGCTCCCCCCTGGGCCGCGCCTTCCAGTTCCGCGACGACGTGCTCGGGGTGTTCGGCGAGCCCGAGGTGACCGGCAAACCCGCCGGTGACGACCTGCGCGAGGGAAAGCGCACGGTCTTGGTCGCGCACGCGTTGGAGCTGGCGTCCGAGACGGCGAAGGAACGCCTGATCGGGTTGCTGGGCAGTTCTGCACTGGACGCGACCGACATCGCGACGGCCCGCGAGATCATCGTGCAGTCGGGCGCGCTGGCCGCAACCGAGCAACGGATCACCGACGACC
>DAOSUG010000344.1:0-3428 GCA_035378545.1 Micropruina sp.
TCCCAGCCGCGCCGCGATCAGGCGCGGCACCAGGGCAGTCGGCACCCGCAGCCAGCCCACCCGCAGCCCGCCCCAGTACGTCTTGGACGCACCTCCGATGCTGATCGTGGACGGCGCGTGGAACGCGAACGGCAACGGCTCCGACGCCCGGGCGAACGGCGGATCGTCCACGGCACCGGTCAGCTGAGCGTCCGTCGGGTGCAGGTCGTCCAGCCGCAGGGCGGCGTGACTCTCGTCCACCAGGGCGACCGTGCGGGTCGCGGCCAGCGCCGAGGCGACCCGCTGCCGCTCATCGTCCGGCATCAACAGCCCGGTCGGGTTCTGGTAGTCCGGAATCAGGTAGGCCACCCGGGGGGACGTCTGCCGCAGGGTGCTGGCCAGCGCGTCCAGATCCCAGGCGTGGGGGTCGACCGGCGTGCTCACCACTCGTGCCCCGGCGCGCCGCAGCGATTGCACCGCGTTGGGGTAGACCGGCGATTCCACCATGGCCCGATCCCCAGGGCCGACCAGGGCCTGGGCGGCGGCCGCGATGGCGGCGATCGCGCCCGAGGTGACGAGAATCTGCTCGGGATCGGTCGCGAGGCCACGACGGTCGTACTGGGCCGCGAGCGCCGCGCGCAGCTCGGGCAGGCCGAGGGGAAAGTAGCCGTGCCCGGTCAGGTACGCGGGCAGTTCGTCAACGGCGGCGGCGTAGGCGCTGGCCAGCCCCGGGGTGGACGCCGGCGCGGCGCAGGTCAGATCCATCACCGAGGCGCGCTGGGGCTGGGGCAACAGTGCGCGGTCGCGGCCCCGGGCGGTGCCGCCGGGCACGTGCGTCCAGGTTCCGGAACCCTGCCGCGCGCGTGCGTAGCCGGCCTCGCGCAGCGTGGAGTACGCCCGCGTGATCGTGGTGCGCGACAAGGTGAGCGCCTTGGCCAGCTCGCGCTCGCTGGGCAGGCGAAGGCCTGGCGGGAGGCGTCCGTCGGCGATCAGGCGGGCCAACGCCGACGCCAGGCCGGCGAACGCGGGCGAGGGGACAGTCCCTACCAAAGTGGCCAGCCGGCCAGCGGATACCGTGCTGCTCACCAGGCCACTCTTGCATGATTGGCTCTTTGCGACAAGGCCAATCAGATGCCAGGGTGGACACCATGAGCGCGCGAACCTATGAGATCTCGAATCTCGGCCCCATCGGCCAACTGCGCACCGGGCGGTTGCCGCGCCGCCTGGTGCAGCTGATGGCCGGGCTGGCCCTGTTCGGGTTCTCGATCGCACTGATGGTGCGCGGCGCGCTCGGTCTCGCGCCGTGGGACGTGCTGCACTCGGGCCTGGTGCGCTGGCTGCCGCTCACCCTTGGCCAGGCCATCGTGCTGGGCAGTCTCGCGGTGTTGCTGCTGTGGATTCCACTGGGCGAGCGACCCGGCATCGGCACGCTGGCCAACGCCGTCGTGATCGGCCTGGTCGCCGACGCCTCGTTGCACCTGCTGCCGGTGCTGGACGGGTGGCCGTCCCGACTGTTGGTGATGGTCGCCGGGGTGGTGTTGAACGGGCTGGCGAGTGCGGTCTACATCGGTGCGCAGTTGGGCCGTGGGCCGCGCGACGGGTTGATGACCGGCCTGGCCCGGCGCACCGGACGAAGCCTGCGGCTCGTCCGCACCCTGCTCGAGGTGGTGGTATTGGCCTTCGGGCTGGTGCTGGGCGGATCGGCCGGGCTCGGCACGGCGCTGTTCGCCCTTGCCATCGGCCCCTTGACGCAGTTCTTTCTGCCCTGGGTCACGGTGCGCGAGGTCGGGCAGGCAGTGCCGGACGAGGGTTCGTCCGCGGGGTGACCGGTGGGCTTGGTCAGGCGTGTCGCGCCGCTGGTCGAGGCCCTGTCGGTTGGCTTGTCGCACACACACACTGGTGGGCCTCGCTGGTCGAGCTTGTCGGGGCACTGTCCGGCGATTCGTGCCCGTGCGCCAATCTGCCCGCCATCGGTTGATGAACACCAAGTCCGCCACTGGATTCGTGGATGGGTCGCAATTGAATCGTGCAAGTTGCAATCGAGTGCTGGATTCAGTACTGCGGTCCGGGTCTGATCGAAGACCAATCACCGTGCGAGTGGCGGCAGGCGCCGTCGGGGTCGCCGGCATCGTGCGTAAGGCAAATGGCGGGGGAGTGATCCCGTCCCCACGCCGTTGAGCCCCCCTCTGGCTGACGTTGCGCGGTGAAGCGCTCGTTGCGCTTGGACGGACTTGCGCAATGAGCCCTAGACCGCGCAACCTCGACCCCGCCCGGCGGACCGGGGGCCTCGACAGGGTCGAGCAGACCCGGGTTCCGACAGCGAGCGGATCGGGGTCTCGGAACCCGGCCCGGCGGACGGGCTCTCGACAGGCTGGCCCTGTGGCCCTGTGGCCCTGTGGCCCTGTGGCCGGGGTCTCGACAGGCTTGACCAGCGACTACTTGTGGGTGAAGCTGGGCAACCAGCCGTTCCAACCCAGGGTGTACCCGAAGCCGTGGGCGACGATGTAGCCGATGCCCAGCATCACTGCCACCAGCACCACCGCGAACAGCAGCCCGGCGACCACCTTGCCGGCCGGATTGGCGGCGCGACCCGGTAGGTCACCGTTGGCCCACGCGATGGATTTGACCCCGAGTGCGAACAGGATCGGCAGGCCCGAACCCAGCAGCAGGCCAGCGAGCAGGACCCGCCAGCCGTCGTCCAGCGCGGCGAGCCACATCAGACCGCCACCTCACGCTTGTCGTTCTTCTTCTTGGGCTTCTTGGCGTCGTCCCACTCGTCGTTGACGTTGTGGTGGCCGATCGGCTCCTTGCGCGAATGCAGGTACATGTAGAGCCCGGCGGCGACCAGCAGGGCCACGATGACTGCGGACCCCCAGCCGGCGCCCAGCGCGTGCCCGATGACGAACATCAGGGCGCTCACCGCGGCCGCGGACGGCAGCGTGGTCAACCAGGCCGAGGCCATCCGTCCGGCGACTCCCCAGCGCACCTGCGCCCCCGGACGTCCCACGCCCGAGCCCAGGATCGACCCCGTGGCCACGTGGGTGGTCGAGAGCGCGAACCCCAGCTGGCTGGAGGCCAGGATCACCGCCGCCGAGCTCATGTCGGCGCTCATGCCCTGCGGGGCCTCGATCTCGACCAGCCCCTTGCCCATGGTGCGAATGATGCGCCACCCACCCAGATAGGTGCCCATCGCGATCGTGAAACCGCACGCCAGCTTGACCCACAGGGGCACGGCGTGGGTGTCGCCCCACTCACCCGAGGCGATCAGTGCCAGCGTGATCACGCCCATCGTCTTCTGCGCGTCGTTGGTGCCGTGCGACAACGACATCAGCGAGGCCGCGCCGACCTGTCCCCAACGGAACCCCTGCGTGCGGTACTTCTCGGTGAGGTTCGCCGCCACCTTGAACACGAAGTGCGTGCCGACCATGGCCACGATCATCGCGATCGCC
>DAOSUG010000345.1:0-3424 GCA_035378545.1 Micropruina sp.
GCTCGCCGATCTCATAGCTCTCGTCCGCCTTCAGCCGATACTCGGCCAAGCGATCCTCGTAGGGGAAGACGGCGACGGTCTTGATGCCGAGCTCGGAGCAGGTTCCCCTTGACTGCCCGCGGCGATGGTCGGCGCCGCCAGACGACGATGTGCCGGTGCCCGAGGTGGAACCACAACTCGTGGATTCTGTGCGACGTAGCGCCCGTTGGACTACCAATCTCCGGGTCGCATCGCGGGGTGTGAGACGAAAGGCGTTGTCAGAGGCTTTGGGGTGCCGACGGGCGATCTCCTTGGTAGTCCACATGGCGCTACGCATCGCCCGTGAACCCTCGACAATGCCCGTGTGGGAACGCAAGCCGTTCGTACGGGTCCTGTACCCACCGGGACACCTCCGGTGGGATAATGGGCGCGGTTCCCCAGACGACGAAGGAGTCCTCGTGCCCTTGTTCCCCGCGCTCACCGATCCCAACTCGATCCCCACCGGGGACATGCCGGGGGACAAGGTGCACATCACCGATTGGCATCTGGCGGCTGCGGCCACGCTGTACCCCGCCCTGCGCGAGCAGCTCGACCCCGTCCTGGCCGCGGGACGCGCCGTGGTGGCCGTCTACGGCGGCTCGGGCGTGGGCAAATCCGAGCTGGGATCGCTGCTCGGCCACGCGCTCAACGCGGACGGCATCGGCGCCTACATCCTGTCGGGCGACAACTACCCGCGCCGGATCCCCTCCGTCAACGACGCCGAACGCCTGCGCGTCTTCCGCCACGCGGGCGTCCGCGGGCTGGTGGACGCCGGGGCCTACGACGCGTCCGTCCGGGACGCCCTCTCCTCCCTCCAGGCTGCGGGGACGGACGCCGACCCGGCGGCCGCAGCCGAGCACCCTTGGCTCCGGACCTACCTCGGCGCGGGCTCCACGGCGCTCGCCGCGTACCTCGGGACACCGAACGAGATCGACTTCGCCGAGGTGAACGCGATCATCGCCGCCTTCAAGGGCGGCGCCGACACCCTGACCCTCAAGCGCATGGGGCGCACCGAGGCCGACCAGTGGTATGACCAGGTCGACGTCTCGGGCACCCGCGTGCTCGTCATCGAGTGGACCCACGGCAACAGCGACTTCGTCGAGGGCGTGGACGTGCCCATCCTGCTCAACAGCACCCCGGCGCAGACGCTGGCGCACCGCCGCGCTCGCGCCCGTGACGGGGCGGTCGACAGTCCCTTCACGACGCTCGTCTTGGGATTGGAGCAGGCCAAGCTGGACGCGCAGGCACCCAAGGCGTCCTTGATCCTGTCGAAAGAGGGCGAACTGCTCACCTACGACGCCTACCTGCAGGCGATGGGGCGCCACCTCCCCCGCGATGGCGTCATGCTGAACGCCTACCCCGACAGCCTCGACGGCACCCTGGCGGGCCTGGCGGCGTTCGTGCAGCGTCCCGAGGTCGCCGGCGCGTTCACGTCGCTGTACCTGCTCCCCAGCGTGTTCAACAGCGACCTCGACCGCGGCTTCAGCGTGATCGACTACGGGCTGAACGACCTTCTGGCGAAGCCCGCCGACCTCGAGGCGCTGGCCGCTGCGGGGCTCGACCTGAAGTTCGACTTCATCCTCAACCACGCCTCGGTGCTGTCGCCCCAGTTCCAAGACATCCTGGCCCGCGGCGAGAGGTCGCCCTACAACGACTTCTTCATCGACTGGAACGCCTTCTGGGCCGGTCACGGCGAGATGACGCCGGAGGGCTACATCCAGCCACGCGCGGACCTGATCGAGCACATGTTCTTCCGCAAGCCGGGCCTGCCGCTGTTGATGGTGCGTCTGCCCGACGGGTCGGAGAAGCCGTTCTGGAACACCTTCTACCAGGAGGTCCGCTACCCCCGCGTGGACGCCCAGGACCTGATGGCGGCCGGCCTGCAGTACGCCTCGGCGGACGAGTTGGCCACCCGGGTCAACGCCACCATCGCGGACGGCGGACGACCCGGGGATGCTGACTTCACCGGCTTCGAGGCGTGGCGGGACGCCGTGGTCGACCTGGTGGAGTCGCGGCGCACCTACCTGGGACAGATGGACCTCAACATCAAGTCGCACCTGGTGTGGACGTTCTACGCCGACACCCTGGCCAGGCTCGCGGGCTACGGCGCCGAGATCGTCCGGCTGGACGCTTTCGCCTACGCCCCCAAGGAGCCAGGCGAGAAGAACTTCCTGAACGACCCCGGTACGTGGGATCTGCTCGACCAGGTGAAGGCGTTGGCCGACCGGCACGGGGTGAAGCTGCTGCCCGAGATCCACGCCCGCTACGAGGAGGGCATCCACGAGACGATTGCGGCCAAGGGGTTCCTCACCTACGACTTCTTCCTGCCCGGGCTGCTGATCCACGCGCTCGAGACGCACTCCGCCGAGCGCCTGCTCGCGTGGATCGGCGACATCCAGGCCAAGGGCATCAAGACGGTGTCGATGCTGGGCTGCCACGACGGCATCCCGCTGCTCGACCTCAAGGGCCTGCTCAGCGACGACGAGATCGAGTCGGTGATCGCCACGGTGCGCGGACGCGGCGGCTACGTGAAGGATCTCCACGGCCAGAAGGCGACCTACTATCAGGTCAACGCCACGTACTACAGCGCTCTGGGCTGCGACGACGCATCGATGCTGCTGGCCCGGGCGATCCACCTGTTCATGCCGGGTAAGCCGCAGGTGTGGTACCTCGACCTCTTCGCCGGCGAGAACAACCTGGCCGCCGTCGAGCGTGCGGGGTCGGGCGGGCACAAGGAGATCAACCGCACCAACCTGTCGGCCGACGACCTCGAAGCCGGCCTCGCGAGGCCCGTTGTGCAGCGCCAGATCGACTTGCTGCGGTTCCGCAACACCCACCCGGCGTTCGGGTGGGATGCCGAGCTGACGGCGTCCGGAGAAGGCTCGGTGTTGACCTTGGAGTGGTCGCGCGAGGGCCACACCGCACGGTTGGAGGCCGACCTCGCGACCCGGGCGTTCCGCATCACCGCGGACGGCACGGACCTCGACAGCCAAGGCTGACCCTGCGTTCGGCGCCCCCGGCCGGCGGGCAGGGTGCGCCGTCGCAGCGCTCAGACGTCCTCGGGCACCTCGATCTCGGTCACGTCACCCCACGCCGCCGGGGGACGCACCACCAGGACCTCGCACGGGGCTGCACGCACGACGGCGGACGCGACCGTGCCGAGCAGGCGTCCGGCGAGACTGGTGTCTCGGATCGCCCCGATCACGATGAGGTCCGCCTCGTGCTGCTGCGCGGCCCTCAGGAGGGCGGAGGCAGCCTCGCCCTCCACCAGCAGCGACGCCTTGACCTGCGCGCCCAGGCCGGACGCCGTGGATGTCGCGGTCGCCAACGCGTTGCTGGCCGCTTCGCGTCCCAACACAACGGAGGTCCGGGTGTCACCGAGGGTGTTCGTCGCCTTCGCACCCTC
>DAOSUG010000346.1:0-3414 GCA_035378545.1 Micropruina sp.
AGTAGGTGGTACGGCGGATGTGCCCGTCCGGGCCGAACTCGTCGCGCTGGGTGCGGCCCCGGTTCTCATTGAACCAGTCCTGGACGATCAGCCGGCCGGCGTAGTCGAAGCGTCGGTAGACCCGGTACACGCCGTTCTCGTAGTAGCGGTAGACGGCTCCGTCGGGGTCCTTGATCCAGTCCATGCCGGGCTGGTCGATCGGGTGCTGGACGGGTTCGCGAGGCTCGCCCTCCTGCCACAGCGAGTCGTACAGATTGGTGATCCGGACGCCCTCGCCCAGCGCCCCCCGCTGGTCGATCTCGTGGGTGACGTCGTCGAGTTCGGACGAGAAGTTCATGGTCAGGATCTCGCAGGGCACCCCGGCCCGCTCCGAGAACAGCGTGGCCTTGGCCAGCACCGAGGCGCTGCGACCCGCATAACGGCGCGGGATGGCACCGGTCGCGAAGATGTAGCGTGCCTGCGGGAACGGCTGGAGGGCAGGTGCCGGGGGCAGCGCCGTCGCACGCCTGGGCTTCGGCTGGTGGGTGGTTGCCCGGCCCTTGCGTAACCGGCGGACGACACCGAGCAGGCCGGCCGCGGCCAGCGCGCGCCGGAGCCTCTTCTTCAGATCCATCAGTTCCTCTCCTGGACCGCTGCTGCGATCGGTTCTGCCTGCGAATCGGGGAAGGTGCTCGCCAACGACCCGAACAATGCCGCCCAGCGTTGCACGAAGGCGGCCTCGCTGAACTCTTTCACCGACCCCGGAGCGGCCGCGGACAAGGCCGCCAGCAGCCCGGGCTCCGTCAACACCCGGACGATGGCGCCGGCCAGCGCTGCGCGGTCGCCGGGTGGAATGAGGAAGCCGTTGACGCCGTCCTGGACGATGTCGGCCGGTCCGTACGCGAGGTCGTAGCTGACCACCGGGCAGCCCTGCTGCAGACTTTCGACCAGCACCAGCCCGAAGCCCTCGTAGCGGCTGGTGAGCAGCGACAGGGCGGCCCCGCGATAGACCGCCATCGGGTCGCCGGTGAAACCCGCCAGGCGAACGTTTGCGCTGAGCCCGAGGCTGCGGATCTGCTGGTTGAGCCTGCCCTCGAGCACGCCGCGTCCGTAGATGTCCAGGCGGGCCTCCGGTAGGGCCTTCACCACCTCGGCGAAGGCGGCGATCGCGTGGTCGACCTGCTTCTGCTGGTCGAGCCGCGCCATCATCACCACCAGTGCGGGATCGCGCGGCACGGGCTCGCCGGGGGCGGCGTCGGGCACCGAGTGGGGGATCACGTGGTAGCTGTCATGCGGCCCGAAGTGGGCTTCGGCTTCGGCACGTTGGCGGTGGGTCAGGAACACGGTGGCGTCCACCGCCGGACTGGTCAGCAGCGGGGCGTAGATGGGCCTGATCCGGTGCACGTCGTCGTAGGGTGGCCGCAGATGCGCGTTGTGCAGCACATGGATCTGCCGCACGTTGGGCCGCTGGTACCCGAGCACCCATTCGTCGATCCGCCGGGCCTCGCACACCACGAAGGCCGGACGCTCGCCGACCAGCCCGTCCAGGCTGGCGTGGATCACGTCGTAGTAGGAGTCGAGCACGCGGGCCGGCCGGCCCTGCTCGTCGAACTCGGTCACCCGCTGCGGGCTGCGCACCTTGGTGACCGGATCGACCGCCCACCAGATGCCCAGCCGTACGGTGCCGTCGCGCCGGTGCAGCAACTCCTGCCGGGCCACGCCGTAGTGGAGATCGAAGAACACCGTGCGCCGCTGGATGCCGTTGGGCCAGTACTCGTCGCTGCGGGTGCGGTTGCGGGCCCCGTCCAACCAGTCCAGCACGATCGTGCGTGCGGCGTAGTCGACGCGTTTGGAGAGGCGGTGCCGGCCGTGCTCGTAGAAATGGAACTGTCCGGCCTCGGGGTCCTCGACCCAGGCCATGCCCGGCTCGTCGAACGGACGGTTGAAATCGCCCTCGGGTGGCGTGGACGGGTCGGGAAAGTAGTCGTGCAGGCTGGCGGCCGTGACGCCCTCGGCAAGCAAACCCCGTTCACGCAGGCCGTGGCCGATGTCGTCCAGTTGGGAGGAGTCGTAGGCGGTCACGATGGTGGAGCGCACCCCGCAGTGCTGCCACAGCAGCCGGGTCTTGGTCAGGATCGACGCGCTGCGGCCGGCGTGGTTGCGGGGGAGCACGTCGACCAGGAACACGAACTCAGCGTCGGGCAACCTCACCGCGTCGGTCATCCCAACCCCCTATCCTGGCCACATGTTAGCGACGCCGCCGGCTCTTCTCCGCTCGCCACAACGGGTACCACAGGTGGCGGGCCGGGCGGCCCACAGGCGCGCCCTGGAGGCCGGCCGGTGACCCGCGTCATCACCTATGGCACCTTCGACCTGTTCCACGAGGGCCACCGCCGGCTGCTCGAGCGGGCCAAAGAGTTGGGTGACCACCTGATCGTGGCGGTCACCACCGACAACTACGACGACTCGCGCGGCAAGCTGAACGTGCAGCAGAGCCTGATGGAGCGCATCCACAACGTGCAGGAGTCCGGTCTCGCCGACGAGATCATCATCGAAGAGTACGAGGGCCAGAAGGTCCAGGACATACAGAAGTACGAGGTCGACATCTTCGCCATCGGCAGCGACTGGCTGGGCAAGTTCGACTACCTCAACGCCTACTGCAAGGTGGTCTACCTCGACCGCACCAAGGGTGTGTCCAGTACTCAGTTGCGCAACGAGTCGGTCGGCGTGCTGCGGGTCGGCATCGTGGGCGCCGGACGCATCGCGGCCCGTTTCGTCGAAGAGGCCCGGTACGTCAGCGGGGTCAGCGTCGAGGCCGTCTACAGCCGCAGCCCGGAGCGCACCCGGGCGTTCGCCGACCGGTGCGAGCTGCAGTGGGCCAACGACAGTTTCGACGATCTGTTGCAGCACGTGGACGCGATCTACATCGCCTCACCGCACGCCACCCACCACGACTACGCGGTGCGGGCGATCGACGCCGGGGTGCACGTGCTGTGCGAGAAGCCGATGACGCTGTCGAAGAACGAGACCCGGCAGCTGTACGAGCGTGCCGCGGCCCGCCGGGTGGTGCTGGTCGAAGCGATCAAGACGGCCTTCTCGCCGGGCTTTCAACGCATGGTCGCGGTGGCCCGCATCGGCACCATCGGCACCGTCCGCTCGGTCGATGCCACGTTCACCAAGCTGGTCGACGAGGGCCGCGAGTTGCACGGCACGGACGGCGGCAGCATCTCGGAGTTGGCCACCTACCCGCTGCTGGCGATCGTCAAGCTGCTCGGCACCGATTTCGACGAGGTGCGCACGTACTCGTACCGGCCCGAGGGCGCCGAGGTCGAGTTGTTCAGCCGTATCGACGTCACCTACCCGCACGCGATCGCCTCGGCGCGCACCGGCATCGGGGTGAAGGCCGAGGGTGATCTGGTGGTGGCCGGCACCAAG
>DAOSUG010000347.1:0-3409 GCA_035378545.1 Micropruina sp.
CCGGTTCTTCGCCACGCACTACGCGCCCAACAACGCGGTCCTCACCCTGGTCGGCGACGTCGAGCCGGAGGACGGGTTCGGCCGGGTCACCACGATGTTCGGAGGTCTGCCGCGAGGGGTGATCGGCGAACGTCCGGACGCACCCGCATTGCCCCCGATGACCGGCGTGCCGCGGCGCGAGGTCGTCGCCGCCGTCCCAACCGATGCCACGTACCTGACCTGGCGGTTACCGGCCCGCGACACCCGCGCCTACGACGCCGTCGAGTTGGCCCTGGCGGTGTTGGGCGATGGTCAGACGTCTCGGCTGCACCGCCGGCTCGTGCGCACCGACGGCATCGCTGAGGGGGCGAGCGCATCCGCGACCGGCATGATCGGGGGCACCAGCATCGGCTTCGCTTCGGCCAGGGCGTTGCCCGGGGTGAGCGCCGAGCAGCTGGAGATCACCCTGCTGGACGAACTGGCCCGGTTCCGCGACCAGGGCCCGACTGCAGAGGAGGTCGACCGGGCCAAGGCGCAGTACGAACGCGAGTGGCTCAGCGAACTCGCCAGGTTCGACAGCCGAGCCGACCTGTTCAGCGCCTACGCCACCCTTCACGCAGACCCCGAGGCGGTCAACCGGCGGTTGGACGAGGTGCGATCAGTGAGCGTCGAGCAGGTCACCGAAGCCGCACGCACCTACCTCGAACCCGACACCCGAGCCGTGTTGACCTACCGAAAGGTGACCTCATGAAGCGTCCGGTGATCGCAGCCGCGCAGCCCTGGACCTTTCCCACCCCGCGCACCGTCACGCTCGACAACGGCCTCGCCGTGCAGGCGTTCCATCGGCCCGGGCAGCACCTGATCAACGCCACCGTGGTGCTCGAACTGCCGCTGCAGACCGAGCCGGCGCACATCGAGGGGGTGACGGCCATTCTGCAGCGCTGCCTGGATGAGGGAACCCGCAGCCATCCCGGCACCGCGTACGCCGAGCAACTCGAGAACCGGGGTGCGGTGCTGGGCGGAGGTCTCAGTCACACGGCGACGTCGGTCAGCCTCGAGGTGCCCAGCACCCGATTCACGGAGGCATTGCCCCTGTTCGCCGAGGCGATCACCGAGCCGATCCTGGACGATGCGGACGTGCGTCGCCACGTCGCGCTTCGGCAGGCCGAGATCGAGCAGCAGCAGGCGCATCCGGTGCATCGCGGAGCGCAAGCGTTCCGGGCCGCCGTGATCGACGCGGGGTGCCGCGCGTCCCGTCCGATCGCGGGCAGCGCGGGCAGCGTGGACGGCATCAGCGGCGAGGCGGTGCGCGCCCGGTATGCCAGCGAATACGGACCCTCGCGAGGCACCCTGGTGCTGGCCGGCGACTTCGCCGACGACCCGCTGCCGCTGGTGGCGGGCATGTTCGGTGAGTGGCATCGGCCGGTGGCCACGCCGGTGGACGAACAGCCCCTGCCCGCGCAAGGCCCGCAGGTGCTGCTGATCGATCGTCCGGGGGCGGTGCAGGCGGACGTGCGGCTGGGCACCTTCGGCATCGACCGTACCGATCCTCGATGGCCGGCACTGCGGCTCGGCGCGTTCGTACTCGGCGGCGGGTTCTTGAGCCGGCTCAACCGGGTGCTGCGCGAACAGCGTGGGTACACCTACGGCGTGCAACTGGCCAACACGCCGGCACGACACGGCGGCCTGCTCGCGATGCACGCGTCCTTTCGTACCGACGTGGCGGTGCCGGCGATCATCGAAGCCCGCGAACTGATGCGGGTGGACGGCGGGCGCGGCATCACGGCCGACGAACTCGCCGAGGCGGTCAACTTTCTCATCGGTATCACGCCGCTGCGTTGCGCCACTGCCGCGGGCATCACCGATCAGGTGGCGAGCCTGATCGAGGCCGGACTGGACGCCGACTTCGTCAATCGGCATGCGTCGCAGCTTCAGCAGGTCACGGCAGAGCAGGCCACCGAGGCGACGGCGACGCTGCTGCCCCCGGACGGGCTGGCTGTGGTGGTGGTCGGTGACGCGGAGGTGCTCGCCGGTCAGCTGCAGAGCGAAGGCATGACGCCGCAGGTGATCACGTAGCGTGACGGGTTGATCCGCCGAACGCCCGCCTAAGTATCATGCGCCCGCGTAGCTTCGCAGGCCGCGGATACTTAGGTGGGCGTTCGGGCTCCAGCGACGACGAGCCGGCGTCAGCGTCCCATCAGCTTCAGCGCGTCGGCGAGTGCGGCCTTGGCCTCGTTCACCTTGGACTGGTAGGTCGCCAGGTCGCCCTTGCGGAGCGCCGCGTCGGCCGCCTCGAAGGCCGTTTGCGCCTTGTCGAGCAGCGCCACCGCGGCCGGGTTGGCGGTCGCCGTCGAACTGGGTGATGGGCTGGCCGAGCCGGACGGGCTCGGTGATGGGCTGGCCGAGGCCGTGCCGACCGGTTTCTCGCCGGTGTCGGCGCCCGCATCGCCGGAGAAGACCTCGTCCAGGGCCTGCTGCAGCGTGCTGCCGATGCCCACGTGCGAGCCGAAGCGCACCACCACGTACGCCAACGCGGGGTACGAACCGTTGTTGCCCTGGCGCTGGGTGTAGACCGGAGCCACGTACAGCAGCCCGTTACCCATCGGCAGGGTCAGCAGGTTGCCGTAGGTGGCCGATGCGGCACCCTGGTTGAGGAACGGACGCAGCGTCTCGGCAACCTTCTGATCCTGGTTGATGGCGTTGAAGGTCTGCCCGGGGCCGTCGATCTGGTGAGTGTCCGACATGCGCAGCACCCGCAGCTTGCCGTAGTCGGGACTGGTCGCCTCGGCCACCACGGACAGATAGCTGGCCAGGTTCGAACGCAGCCGCGGCACGAACACCGTGGTCTGGCTGAACACCGGATTGGCATCGCCGGGCCACTTGATGCTCAGGTAGTAGGGCGGTTCTTTCGCGTCGGAGTTGGCCTTGACCGGGTCGTCCGGCACCTGCCACAGGTCGGACTGCGCGTACCAGGTGTAGGGGTTGGTCATGTGGTAGCGGCCGAGAATCTCGCGCTGCACCTTGAACATGTCTTCGGGGTAGCGCAGGTGGCTGTGCAGGTCGGGGCTGATCGCGCTCTTGGGCTGCACGGTGCCGGGGAACGCCCGCTCGTACGACTGCAGAATCGGGTCGGACTCGTCCCAGGCGTAGAGCGAGACCGTGCCGTCGTAGGCGTCGACCACGGCCTTGACCGAGTTGCGAATGTAGTTGATGTTCTCGTCGACCTGCGCGCCCACCATGCGCGACTGGGTGTCGGCTGAGGAGTTGCGCAGGTTCACCAGTTCACTGTTCGGAAAGGTGCTGGCGGTGGTGTAGGCGTCCACGATCCAGACCGCCCGGCTGTCGACCAGCGCCGGGTAGATGTTCGAGTCGACGGTCAGCCAGGGCGCCACCTCTTGCACCCGCTCTTTGGGGGTGCGGTTGTACAGAA
>DAOSUG010000348.1:0-3407 GCA_035378545.1 Micropruina sp.
CCGTCCGCTCGCCGCTCAGGCGAAGCGCTCGGCGACGTCGAGGGCCTGACGCGCGTACCCCCCGCCGAACAACTCGGCGTGCACCAACAGGGGATGCAGTTGATGCAGGCCGATCAGGTCGCGCCAGCCGTCCGGCAGGTGCACGCACTCCTGCTCGTAGGCGGCGTGAATGCGGTTCAGGTGCGGGGTGCCGAACAGGGCCAGCATGGCCAGATCGGTGAGGCGGTGGCCGCCGTGCGCCGCGGGGTCGATCAGCACCACGCCGGCGGGCGACCAGAGCACATTGCCCGACCACAGGTCACCATGCACCCGGGCCGGAGGAGCGTCGTCGTCGAAGTCGCCGGCGCTCAACCGGGCGACCAGCCGGCGTAGCGCCGGGTCGTCGATGCCGGCCCGGCGCGCGTGGAACAGCACGCGATCCTCGGCGTACCACGCGCCCCAGCCGGTCGGGGGCTCGGTGCGCAGCGGCAGCGGAGCATCGCCGATCCAACCGCGGCCGGGGCCTCCTGCCGGACCGACACCGAAGAACGCCGCGCCGGCATCGTGCGTGCGCGCCAAGGCGCGTCCAAAGGCTTCGGCGGCCGCTGCTGAGGCCGATGCGGTGGCGACGCGGTCGATGACCAGGGTCGTCCGCGAGACAGCGTGCACACCGGCGACGGCCGCGCCGTCCTTCACCGCGAGCCAGCGCAGTCCCGCAGCCTCAGCCGCGAAGAAGCCGTCGGGGGCGTCCGCGCGGGTCTTGGTGTAGGTCGGATCGGCCATGCCGCGAGCGTAGTGACATCTGTGCGGCCCGCGCAGGCTGGGTGTGGTTGGACGGGCGTCACGATGCTCGGCGCCGAGTTGGGCACCGGAGCTGACCCGCGGCACAAGGACGGATCCGGGTCGCATCGTACGGCCACGTTCCGTGAGAGCACTCTCACGTCGTTCTCCGCGAAGGTTCACCGCCGGTTGATGAAGTGGTTCTCACGCAACCAACCGAAAGGAACCCATCATGAGGATGCTCCAGAAGTCCACCGCCACCTGGATGGTGACGGGGGCGCTCGGCCTCAGCGCCTTCGGCGGTGCCGCTTACGCGTTCGCCGATCAAGGCCAGGCACCCACCTCGGTGCCCGCAGGACTTGTCGCCTCCGCCGTCGCCGGGCAACAGGCCGAGCCGGGCAGCAATAGCGCTCCCATGGCCACCACCGCCCCGAGCGCCACTACCGCGAACACGCCGGCGTCGCCCGCCACGGCGAACACGGCGAACACGCCGGCGTCGCCCGCCACGGCGAACACGGCGAACACGCCGGCGTCACCCGTGACGGCGAACACGCCCAACACGCCGGCGTCACCCGTGACGGCGAACACGCCCAACACGCCGGCATCGTCTGCGAGCGCGAACACCCCCAACTCACCGGCATCGCCGGCGGGCGCCCCCTCGGCGCCGAGCAACGACTGATCGAACCGAGCGTCCCACCGGGTGCCCGCGTAAGCGGGCATCCGGCATGCTAGGGGCGTGTCGCACACCTCACGCCATGCATCGATGCGTAGGCCTGCCCCTGGTGGTCGGGTCCACGGTCGTCCGACCCGTGGCAGGGGGCATCGGTGAGCATTGAGAAGGCGTTGGCACTGATCACCTCGCCTGAGGTCGGCGAGGTGCTGCAGCTGGCACTGACGGGCGACCCGAACGTGCGGTTGGCCGCCTTCGGCTTCGAACTCGATCGGGTGCACCACCGTCCGGGAGCCGATGTCAGTGCGGTCTTCCGGATCTGGTACGACCTCCCGGAATCCGATCACCCCACCGAGGAATGGCTCGGTCTGACCACCGCGCCGGCGCAGCAGGGGGTGGCGACCCTGATTCACAACGACCTGGTGTTGCGGGCCTGGCGGCATCCGGCCGACCCGATGCTGACCGCACTGCCCGCGGCCTGCGACGCCGAGGTGGTGGCGGGATGGCTGGGCGCACCGGTGCAGCTGGAGATGCTCGCCTACCGTCCGCTGCGACGGGCGGTGCTGGCCGCACGGGGGGCGCGTCCGGCGTTTCTGAAGGTGTTGCGTCCCCATCAGGCGGACGCTCTCGCGCAGCGACAGGGCATGCTTCACGCCGCCGGTCTCACCCCTGCCGTGCTCGGCCGGCCCGAGCCGGGGGTGGTGATCAGCGCGGTGGCGCAGGGCAGTTCGCTCGCCCACGCCCTGGTGGCGTGGCCGCAGGATCCGGGCCGGCTGCCCTCGCCCGGTTCGCTGGTCGCCTTGCTGGACCGCCTGCCTGCCGAGGTGCTGGGGTTGCCCAGGCGTGACTCGTGGAGCGACCGGATCGACTTTCACGCGGCCGGCGCCGCGGTGGTGCTGCCCGATCAGGCGGACGAGATCCGAGGGCTGGCGGCCGATTTGGCGCAGTTGCTGGCCGGCGTTCCCACCGGGCCCGTGGTGCCGACCCACGGGGACTTCTACGAGGCCAACATCTTCACCGCCGACGGGGCGGCGACAACGGTGATCGACGTCGATTCGGTCGGGCCCGGACGCCGCGACGACGACCTCGCGTGCCTGCTGGGTCACGTGTCGGTGCTGCCCAACTTGTCGCCCGAGCACTATCCACGGGTGGCCGAGGTGCTTGAGACCTGGCGCGCGGAGTTCGAGCGGCACGTACATCCCGCCTCTTTGCGGGCCAGGACTGCGGCGGTCATCCTGAGTCTGGTCTCTGGCACCGACACCCCGACCGCGTTGGCCAGGCTCGACCTCGCCCGGGCCTGGCTGGTGCGGGCACGTCAGGCCGCATGAGAGGTTTCTCATCCAGCGCTCGCAGCTCGCTCATCACGCGGTGATCCACTGGCGTCCATGCGCACAACGATCACCGGTCGGTGGCTGGTCAGTGGCGTGCTCGGCCTCGCCGCACTCGGCGTTGGCGGATGTGCCCAGGGCGAGGGTGAGCCACCCGAGCAGGTCGGCCCGGCGGTGGTGATCAGCGCGTCCCCGCGTGCCGAAGCCGCGCCTGCATCGGTCTCGCCGACCAGCGCGACCGCGTCGAGCAGTGCGAGCGGGTCGAGCAGTGCGAGCGGGTCGACTAGCGCGACCGCGTCGAGCAGTGCGAGCGGGTCGACCAGCGCGACCGCGCCGACCAAGGCCTCTGCGCAACGCCTGGGTGATCGGCCCGCTCCCCAGGTGTCGCCGGCCTCGCCCCAATCGGCCGTCAGCCCACCCTCGGCGGCGACGCCATGAGTTGTCGGTTCGGGCACCGGCTGAGCGGCCATCCCGCATCCGGTCCATCGCGGGCGTTCGGCAGTTGCGCGGTTTGTTGTTGAGCGTGTCGAACACGCTGGTCGGCACACTCGACCAGCAACAAATCGGCGTGCTGCCAACCAACTGCGATCAACGCGCCACCCATCGGTTGAGCTTCGAGAACCCCTGGTCGCAGGGGCCTCGGCACGCTC
>DAOSUG010000349.1:0-3383 GCA_035378545.1 Micropruina sp.
GCGCACGTGGGCCTTCAGATGGCCGCCGGTGTCGACCACCGCCACGTCCTGCGGCACACCGATCTCGACGGCCTTGGCCACCGCGGCATCGATCACGCGGCGGGCGTCCTCCAGCGATAGGCTGTCGGCGATCTTCTCTCCACTCATGTCCTGCTCCTTCGCATGTGGGTTTCTGGGTGGGGTTCGGGGGTCAGGTACCCGGCCCTCCGACTGGCCTCGGAGGTGTCCGGGTACCGCTTGTTTCGGCCGAGGCTCAGAAGACCCGGGCCACGATCTCGGCCGGTGCCTCCAGCAGCGCCTCGATCTCGTCGTCGAGCTTCACCAGGGTGAGTGAGCAGCCGGCCATCTCGAGGCTGGTGCAGTACTCACCGACGTAGCTCCTCGCCACGGTGATGCCCTGGTCGGCCAGCTTCTGCGCGGCGATGCCGAACAGCAGGTACAGCTCGCTGATCGGGGTACCGCCCAGACCGTTGATCATCAACGCGACCCGGTCGCCCGACTCGAACGGCAGGTCGGGCACCACCGCGCCGAGCAGCTCGTCGACGATCTCGTTGGCGCTCATCATCTTGGCCCGGCGCCGACCCGGCTCGCCGTGGATGCCGATGCCGACCTCGATCTCGTCGTCGCCGATCTCGAACAGCGGCTGGCCCTTGGCCGGCGGGGTGCACGAGCTGAGCGCGATGCCCATGGTGCGGGTGACACTGTTCACCTTCTCGCCGACCCGGATCACTTCGTCGAGGTCCGCGCCCTCTTCGGCCTTGGCACCGACGGCCTTGATCACGAAGAAGTTGCCGGCCACGCCCCGGCGTCCGACGGTGTAGAGCGAGTCCTGCACGGCCACGTCGTCGTCGATGAACAGGGTGGCGCACTTGATGTCGTCGGCCTCGGCCAGCTCTTGGGCCATCTCGAAGGCCATCCGGTCACCGGTGTAGTTGTTCACCAGCAGCAGCACGCCCTTGTCGGACGCCACCAGCTTGGCGGTCTGGTACACGTAGTCGGCCGGCGGGGCGGCGAACACGTCACCGGGGCAGGCGGCGTCCAGCATGCCGGGGCCGACCGCCATCACATGGGCCGGTTCGTGGCCCGAGCCCGAGCCCTGCACGATGCTGACCTTGTCGTTGTTCGGGGCGTCCGAACGCATGATCAGGTTGTACTCCGGCACGTAGGTGATCGTGTCGGGGTTGGCCAGCGCGATGCCCTTGAGCATCTCGGGCACGAACTGCTTGGGGTCGTTGACAAACTTCTTCATTGCGTTCCCTTCGTTGGGTGACGGTGCGGTGGAGGGTGCGGACGCGACGCTGTCCCGTCCGGGTCTATGGAAGGCCCGCGGTCGCGGGCAGGGGCGGCTCAGCCCTTGGGCCACTGCTCCGCGAGCGCTTCGAGCAGCACGGCGATGGCTGTCGCACCGGCGTCGACCGAACCGATGCTGCGCTCGCCGGTGTAACTGGCCCGGCCGCGGCGGGCCTGCAGCTTGGCGGTGTCATCGGCGGCCTGACGGGCGGTGACGGCCATTGCTGCGACGGCGTCGGCGGCGCTCGCTCCGGCGTTGATCTGCTCTTCGAGGGTGTCGATGGCGGGCACCAGCGAGTCGAGCAGCGTCTTGTCGCCGAGTTCGGCCTTGCCGCGGGCCTTGATGCCTTCGACGGCCGCGCGCAGTCCCTTGATCACGTCGGCGGCCTCGAACGTCGGCTTGCCCTTCAGGTTGGTACCCACGCGCAGGATCGCGGTGCTCCAGATCGGGCCCGAGGTACCGCCGATGCGAGCCGAGATCGTCATCGCCACCTTGGTCAGGAACACGCCGCCATCGGTGCGGTCGTAGCTGTCCCAGTCCTGTTTGACGATCTCGAAGCCGCGGGCGAGGGAGTAGCCGAAGTCACCGTCGCCCGCGACGGCGTCCAGCTCGCCGAAGTAGTTTTCGTTTTCGAGCACCGTGTCGGGTGACCGTGTTGACCACGAACTCGACGTCGGAAAGCGAACCGGTCATGCATTTCTCCTTTGAAAGCTGCCTGCGGCCCAGGTGCGCCACCGGGGATCCGGCCGCTCGACTGCGTCGTCGAACCGTGCCGCGCTGATTGATGAGACCAACCTAGGTGCGTGGCGGACGTAGGGGAATGGGGACTTTCCCCACCGGCCGGGGTAGGGATCGCATGGGGAATCAGACTCGGGCCAACAGTTCGGTGCGGCTGCGCACCCCAGCCTTGCGCAGTACCGCGCCCACGTGTTTCTCGACCGTCTTCGCCGAAATACCTAGCCGAAGTGCGATCTGCTTGTCGGCAAGACCCTCGTTGATCAGGTCGCGAACCTCGGCCTCGCGCTGGGTCAGCCGCGAGGCCTCATCGAGTTTGGGCAACCCGCCGAGCTGTTCGAGCAGGTCACCGGCGAGCAGCGCCTCACCGCGGGCGGCCGCCACCACGGCTCGTCCCAGACCGGTGGCGTCGACGTCGGCCGGCACAAAGCCCCGTGCACCGGCGGCCGCCCACGCCAGCAACTCGCCCTCGGAACCGTGCAACACCCCGATCACCGCCACGTCAGGCAGGGCACCCCGCAGATGCGTGACCACCGGCTTGCCGGACGGGCAGGCCAGGGCCGTGCTGGCCAGCACCACGTCCGGCCGCAGCAGCTGGACGGCCTCGACCGCCGCCTCGAGCTCGTCCACCTCGGCTGTGGTTCACATCGCTATGTGGCGGTGTTCTGTTGATCGTTGGGTGACGGTCAGGCGCCTACGACGAGGGTGCTGGCGGCTGCTTCGATGACGTCGTCGGTGATCGTTTCGAGTTGGTTGATCTTGAGAACACGGCTGATCTGGGGGAAGAGTCGTTCGAGAAGTCGGAAATTGCCGCGGGTGACGCGTTCGACGGCGGCGATGGCTTGGGCGTCGGTGAAGTCGTCGGGGTTGAGGGTTCGGCCTAGTCGTTTCCAGTGGCGCTCGAGGACGAAGAGGAGTTCGTCGCGACCGAGGGGGCGGTATCGGTGAGAGAAGCCGAGGCGGCTGAACAGCTGGGGGTAGTGGCGGAAGCGTTGGTCGATGCCGGGCATGCCGATGAAGATCAGGGCGAGTCGGGTGCGGTCGTGCATGTCGCGGAGCAGTTCCAGGGCGGTGGGGGCCAGCCGTTCGGCTTCATCAATGATCAGCAGCTCGACCCAGCGGGTTGCGTCGCCGGCGCGGGTATCGGCGATTTTACCGATGGCTCGTTGATGATCGTCAATGCAGACGCCGAGGCGGACGACCCAATGGTCGATGTCGCGGATCAGCTCGCGATTTCGGGGCAGCTCTGCAAACTGCCACGAACGTGCACGTCACCTTTGCAGACGAGTTCGGACATTCACAAAGTGTCAAGCATCCTGAGGAGTACGGCAGCCCTCGTCGTCGTTGTAGCGGAATC
>DAOSUG010000350.1:0-3376 GCA_035378545.1 Micropruina sp.
AGATCCCGGCGTGCGCCGGGATGACGGGGTCACGACGGTAAGGGACACGCTGATCAACACGCAATCCGTTGGCTCCGGGGGGTCACGACGTTGAGGGACACGCTGATCGCTGTGCGATCCGTTGGTTACGGTGATCCACCCCACGGCGCAGTGCTCAGCCGCCGAGTTCGCGCAGTAGCCACTCGTCGGTGACATCCCAGGTGCGGGCCGTACGCACCGCCATCGTGACCGCGAGCGAGTTGCCGTTCACCAGCCCGCGCGCGACCGGCACCCGTCCCGCCTCTTCGCAAGCCCGCACCAAGCCATGGGTGGCGGCACTTCCTGCTGCGCTGAGCAGTCCCACCGGGCGCCCGTCCACGCGGACCTCGACGCGGCTCGGCTCCGCGGGCGTCAGCCGAGCGCCTGCCCGCACCCGATCGGCATCCACAGGGACGGCAACGTCCGTGGCCCCCACAGCCTCACCGAGGGGCTCGTCGCCGGGCCCATCGAGTTGCGTGAGGTGCGGTGCTGACGCATCGTCGAGGCCGTCGGCGGTGTGCAGGGTGACTACCACGGAGGCCTGCGCCCCCGAGCCCAGCAGCGGAGCCAGCAGGTCGAGCGCGGCCTTCTCGCCGGTCACCTGCAGGGTTGTCACCGGCGGCAGCAGCACGAACGGAGCATCCGGCAGCGGGCCGGGCGGGTTGATCTGGTTCGGATCGGGCAGTCGCAGCGTGACCCGGCACAGCAGTCGTCCCGAGCGTCGCCGCGCCACCAGCCGCATGCCGACCTGCAGCAGCCCACCGGTGCGGGCCAACCGTTGCAGCGCCGGCCGGATCTGCTCGGCGTCGGGCTCCGCCAGTGACCCGATCCATGCGTCGCCGACGAGCACGTCCACGAAGCCCTCGTCGTCGAGCAGCAGTGCGGCGGTGAGGTCGTCCAGTGTGGTCGCCGCCTCGGTGATCGGACGCTCCGCGCGCGCGAACACCTGCGCCACTCCCGGCAGATACACGAACACCCGGTCCGACGACACCGCGGTGGTCGACCAACCCCACGCCTGAACGAGGTGCAGGTACTGCGGCGGGGTGGGCCGGGTCAGCCCGACCGGCACCAGAGTGAGCAGGCCGTCGGCGTTGAGGCCGACGGCGCCCAGCGCCCCGTTGTTGGTGCTCAGCCGCCCGCGGTACGCGCCCGTCACCCGCTCGGGCAGCCGGCCGACCAGCTGATCGCCCACGAAGACGGCCACCGCATCCGGGTTTCCCGGGTCGGGTCGCAACTCGACGCGCACCCCGCCCGAGGGCAACCGGACCGGCGGAGCGGCCAGCGAACGTTCGACCGGCAGCCAAGCATCGTCCGGATCCGGCGCAGGCGCCGCAGTCAGGCTCACCTGCGCTGCGCGTCGCGTTCGCTGGTCGCGTGCGATCGCACGGGCGCGCTGCCGCCGTCCTGCATCGATCGTCAGCATCACGGCCGCGAACATCGCGAGCGCGACCAGTACCGGGATGACGAGGCGCACCATCAGGATCAGCCCAACGCGGCGAGCGCTGCCTCGTAGTCGGGTTCCTGGCCGACGGTCTCGGTGATCTCGACGTGCCGGACGATGCCGTCGGCGTCGGCCACGATCACGGTGCGCGCCAGCAGACCGCTCATCGCACCGTCCGCCATGGTCAGCCCGTAGTCGGCGCCGAACGAGCTGCGGAACGCCGAGGCGGTCACCACGGCCTCAATGCCCTCGACGCCGCAGAAGCGACCCAACGCGAACGGCAGGTCGTGGCTGATGCACACCACGGTGGTGTTCGCCAGCCCCGCGGCCAGTTCGTTGAACCTTCGGACGCTCAGCGCGCAGACCCGGGTGTCGATGCTGGGAAAGATGTTCAGCACCACCCGGCGTCCGGTCAGTTCGGCGGAGGCGAACTCGGTCAGGTCGGGCAGGGTGAGCCGAAAGGGAATCAGCGGCTCGCCGACGGCGGGCGGTTCACCGACGGTGCTGACGACGGTGCCGCGAAGGTTGGTGGTGGCCATGGCGCCTGTCTACCCCTCGCAGGGGCCGTTTCGGGGCGGAGGTCTCAGTGCCTGAGACCCCTTGCCCTGGATTGGACGTGGCGGGAGACTCGAAAGGCTGGTGAAGTTCGCGATCTGACCTAGAACGAGGCGCAATGACGAGTCTGCCCGTGGCCCCCGACACGTTTCACGTGTTCGATACCACCCTTCGAGACGGTGCCCAACAAGAGGGCCTGCGGCTGACCGTGCCCGACAAGCTCAAGATCGCCAGGCATCTGGACGAGTTGGGCGTCGACTTCATCGAGGGGGGCTGGCCGGGCGCCAACCCCAATGACACCGCCTTCTTCGCCGCCGCGGCCGAGGGCCAGCTTGAACTGCAGCACGCCCAACTGGTCGCCTTCGGGTTCACCCGCCGGGTCGGCGCATCGGCCGCCGACGATCCGCTGGTGCAGGCCCTGCTGGACGCCCGCACCCCGGCCGTCTGCATCGTGGCCAAGAGCCACGACGAACACGTGTTCCGCGCCCTGCACACCACGCTCGACGAGAACATCGAGATGATCCGTGACACCGTCACCCACCTGGTCGCCAACGGACGGCGGGTCTTCGTCGACTGCGAACACTTCTTCGACGGCTACAAGTCCAACCCGGCGTACGCGCTCGAGTGCGTCCGCACCGCTGCCGAGGCGGGCGCCGAGGTGGTCGTGCTCTGCGACACCAACGGCGGCATGCTGCCCTCCCAGATGGGTGACATCGTGACCGCCGCCGGCGCGATCGGCGTCGACCTGGGCGTCCATTGCCACAACGACACCGGCTGTGCGGTGGCCAACACCCTGGCCGCCGTCGACGCCGGCGTGATGCACGTGCAGGGCACCGTGAACGGACACGGCGAGCGCACCGGCAACGCCAACATCATCACCTTGATCGCGAACCTGCAGCTCAAGTACGGCTGGTCGCTGGTGCCTGAGTCGTCCCTGCGCGAGGCCACCCGCATCAGCCACGCCATCTCGGGCATCACCAACGTGCCGCCGAACAGCCGCCAGCCCTACGTGGGTATTTCGGCATTCGCGCACAAGGCCGGGCTGCACGCGTCCGCGATCAAGGTGGACGCCAACCTGTACCAGCACATCGACCCGACCCTGGTCGGCAACGACATGCGCATGCTGGTCAGCGACATGGCCGGCCGGGCCAACATTCAGCTCAAGGGCGAGGAGCTGGGCTACGACCTGTCCGATCGCGAGCTGGCCGGACGGATCACCGACCTGGTCAAGCAGCGCGAGATGGACGGCTACAGCTACGAGTCCGCCGACGCCAGCTTCGAGTTGCTGCTGCGCGCCGAGCTGGGCATCGCCGACGACTTCTTCGAGGTGCTCACCTGGCGGGTGTTCACCGGCCACGAGGT
>DAOSUG010000351.1:0-3341 GCA_035378545.1 Micropruina sp.
CGGCGTCGACCTGAAGTACCTGGTCGGCACCATGATCGAGATCCCGCGGGCGGCGATCACCGCCGACGAGATCGCCAAAGAGGCCGAGTTCTTCAGCTTCGGCACCAACGACCTGACGCAGATGACCTTCGGCTTCAGCCGTGACGACGCGGGCAAGTTCCTGGATGCCTACTACGAGAAGAAGATCTACGAGAACGACCCGTTCGCCCGGCTGGATCAGACCGGCGTGGGCAAGCTGGTCGAGCTGGCGGTCGATCTCGGCAAGCAGACCCGGCCCGACATCAAGCTCGGCATCTGTGGCGAGCACGGTGGTGACCCGAGTTCCATCGAGTTCTGCCAGAAGGTCGGCCTGAACTACGTCAGCTGCTCGCCGTTCCGGGTGCCGATCGCCCGGCTCGCCGCAGCACAGTCGGCGCTGAAGAACCGCTGACGCTCTGCATCGCACGTGGTCCTGGGGCCCGGTTCCCTCGTGGAATCGGGCCCCAGGTGGGTAGTGGGGGACCTTGATCCAGTAGAGCCGCGGGATCCGAAGCTCAGGGGGAGGCGCGCATCCCCCTTGGGTAGCGGGTGGTTTGCTACCGACTGCGGTAGCAAGACTCACCCGTTCTGCTGCTGCGGGTGGCGCTGCCCGATCCGCACCGTCCGCGATGGCACAGTGGAGCGAGTGACAAGGTGCCTGGTGTTGATGCTGACGCTCCTGTTGGCCCTCGGCGGTTGCGCCCGTCAGGCGCCGCAGTCGTCCGATGGACCTACGACGAGCCCCACCGCGACGGCACTGGTCGTCGGGGCGACCGGCGACGAGACCAGCCGGGTGCTCGCCGAACTCTACGTACAGGGTCTGGCCGCCAAGGGCCGAACCGCGCGCGTCGTCGAGGTCGACGACGACGCGAACAGCCAGGTGAGCCGACTGATGGCCGGGGAGGTCGATCTGGTGCCCGCCTTCGCCTGGACGGCGGCGCAAACGCTCGCAGTCGACTCGGACGATCCAAAGACCCTGGTCTCCGACCTGGCCGCCGCTCTGGACGGCGAGGTGGCGGTGGTGCAGCCGTCCAAGGTCGACCGCGCCTGGCGGTTCGTTGCGACCACCCCGGACGGGTCGCTGGCCGCGCTGCCCACGAACGCCACGATCGCCGCCGACAGCCGGTGGAAGGACGCCCCGGACGGCCTGTCCGGCCTCGAAGCCGTCTATCGGGCCAAGCCGAGCGTCGAGATCGTCGACGATGCCACGCAGCGGCTGGCGCGGGTCAAGGCGGGGGCGATCGGCGTGTTCACCGGCACCGATCCGCAGGTCGCGGATCCGTCCGTGCATCAACTGGACGATCCGCTGTCGATGGTCACGTCCGACCCGCAGGTGGCGCTGGTGCGAATCGAGGTGTCCACGGACGACACCGTGCTCGACGTGGTTCAACAGTTGCACGCCAAGCTCGACGATGCGGCCGTCATCGGCATCAGGGTGCGGGCCGCATCCGTCGGCGCACCGACCGCGGTGGGGGAGTGGCTGAAGGCAAACCCGCTCACCTGACCAGGCGTCGAACGCTCGTAGACGCGACGGTGCCAAGCCGACCTCGTACCCCACCTGTGTGGACAGAACACCTAGTCATCAGGGAAATGCTCCCCGAGGAGACGGCTGCTAGACCTGCGGTGGATCAGGGTCTGGTCACATACGTCGCTCAGCCGAACAGCAACGCCCAGGTGCGCTCGCCGACAATTCCGTCCCGGGTCAGCTTGTACTTCTTCTGCAGGGCCTTGACCGACTTCAGGGTCTTGGCGCCGAAGGTGCCGCGTGCGTCCACGGCGTATTTGCGGTGGACGAGCAGCGCCTGCACGGCCGTCACCTGCGTGCCCTTGGCGCCCGAGCGCACGTCGGGGGCGAGTCTGGTCAGGGTGAGGGGGTCCGCGCGTCCGGTGACCGGGAGTTTGGCCTTGGACTGATACTTCTTGACCGCCGCGACGGTGTCCGTGCCGAAGTAGCCCGTGGCCTTCACCTTGATGCCCGCTTTGGCCAGCAGGTTCTGCAGGGCGGTCACCTTGGCATTCGACGCGCCCTGTTTGATGGTGCCCGCGATCAGCAGGTCGTATTTGGTCAAGCCATATTTGGTGATCAGCGCGTAAACCTTGCTGGCGTAGGTCTTGCTCGACGACCAACCTGCCTTCTGAATCGCCGTCAGAAACGCCTTCGGGGTATCGGAGAGCTTCATGGCCTTCGCGTACCGCGTCGTGGTGGACAAAACGGCGGCCTGGTCCTGCACCGACTTCGCGATCGAGCTGTACTTTCGATACTTCGTGCCACCGATGCTCACGCACCCGGACGAGGCGGCACTCTTGGTCTTGCCGCACACCAGGCTGAAGTAGTTCTTGGCCTTCGTCGCCTGAGCGTTCTTGCCCGAGCCGGAGTGGTAGATCGCCTGGGCGATGGTCACCGACGAGGGGACGCCGGTTGCGGCCTCGCTGCGCTGGGCAAGCGGTGCGACGGTCGAGATCAGGGCCGGGTTGGGGTCCTTGGCCTTGGCCGGCACGTCGAAGCGGTACAGGTTCCACTTCTTCATCAAGGCGATGACGCTGTCGGAGTACTTCGGATCCGTCGCGTAACCGGCCTTGTGCACGGCGCGGATGAACTTGTCCGGGTCGTTGGGGTATTTGAAGGCGGGGTTGTAGCGATCCAGGTAGTTCAACAGACGTCCGTGATCGAGAAAGGACTTCTCCATCGAGCTGTAGGTGCGAAACCGCTGGATGTACTTCTTCTTCTTGCCCTTGACGTATTCATACGTGGGCATCGCCACGCAACCCCTCTGGTGTGGGCTGACCAGCGCACTGCATTTGATGCCGAAGTAGTTGTTGTACTTCGTGGTGAGCTGGGACCGGCCCCAACCCGACTCGAGGATCGATTGCGCGATGGTGACGGCGCGTGGCACCCCATAGGCCTTCTTGGACGCCTTCGCCGCCTTCGCCGCCTTGGCGATGTAGCCGTCGAAGTCGACCACCGCCAGGCTCGTCGTGGTGCCCACCGTGCTGCCGATCACCCCCGTCATGGACAGGGCGACGGCCAGCAGGGCTGCGCGAATGCGAATGCTCGGGTGGGTCATGGGGGGATTGAAACCTGAGAAGTCCCCGAGAGCCACCTGAACCCTCGACCGTTCGTCGACGGCTTCACCCGCGAATCGCATCTGACTAGGTGTAATGCTGCTCAGCAACCCTCAACCAGGCATCCACCGTTGAATGGACGGGCGCGGCGTGGCGGTCATCCCGGGCTTGTGCCGGGATCTGGGGGTACGTGGAGATCCCGGCGTGCGACTCTCCTATGTTTCGTCAAGGGGTGTTTGGGTGTAGGCGCGGGTGAGGTG
>DAOSUG010000352.1:0-1710 GCA_035378545.1 Micropruina sp.
CATCCTCATTGGCTGTAACTGTGGTGGTCGGCATCGTGCTGGGGGAGTCGGTGCTCGCCTCGACGGTGGCGGTGGCCGGCGGGCTGCAGGAATCCGAGCATCCCGTGCGGTTGGTGGTGATCGGTCTGGCCGGGTTCGTCCTGGCCGCCGGAATGTGGTGGCTCTACTTCGCCACCGACTTCGGAGCGCTGCTGCCCGCTCATCGCGACCGGTCGTTCATCTGGGGGTACGGGCACCTGCTGCTGTTTCCGGCCGTCGCGGGCGTGGGCGCCGGCCTGCACGTGGCGGCCTACGTGCTCGAGCACGAGGCGCACATCGGCACAGCCGCCGCGGTCGCGTGCGTGGCTGTGCCCGTCGCCGGGTTTCTGCTGATCGGCTTCGCACTGACCATCGTGCTGACGGGACGTCCGGACGTGCCGCACCTGGCTCTGGTCGCAGCCGGGCTGGCGGTCTGTGCGGCGGCTGTGCTGCTGGCGGCCGCCGGCCTTTCGATGGGTGCCGCGCTGCTGGTGGTGACGTTGTCACCGTGGGTGGCGGTGGTCGGCATCGAACTACGGGGCCGGCGCGCGGCCGTCCAGTAACTGCGGGGCCGGCGCGCGGCCGTCCAGTAACTGCGAGGCCGGCGCGCGGCCGTCCAGTAACTGCGAGGCCGGCGCGGCGCCGTCCAGTAGTGGACGGGGCCGGCGCGGCGCCGTTCTACAGTCGGGGCATGCAGCACGAGTCGTGCATCGACCGGCAGATCCGTGAGGCGCAGGAGCGGGGCGCCTTCGACAACCTGCCGGGCGCCGGCCGGCCACTGCACCTCGACCCCGATGAGGACTGGTGGATCAAGGCCAAGCTGAAGCGCGAGAACCTCGAGGCGGTACTGCCCGGCCCGTTGCTGCTGCGGCGTGAGGTCGAGCAGGTGCAGCAGACGCTCGCAGAGGTGACCACCGAGGCCGCGGCCCGCGAGATACTCGAGCACCTGAACGAGCGCATCCGCGCGCACTACGCCCGCCCGTCCGCGGGCCCAGTCATCGTGGTGCGCCTGGTCGACGTCGAGGCCGAACTGCTGAGCTGGCGCCGGGCGCGCACGAGGTAGCCGTCGCACGCGGCGACCCCCCGATCGCCGCGCCGGTGCGGTCGGGCTTGGCCGACCGGGCAGGTGGTCAGTAGAGGCGTCGGTGAACGGCGCCACCGCTGCCGGATTGACCCGCCAGTGACCCGCGCACGCCGGCTGAGCGCGCGGTCGAAGTCTGTCGGGTCGGCTCGGCCTGTACCTGCTGAAGTGTGCCGGCGAGAATGGCTGCGCGCACGGCGCTCGGATCGTTGCTGAACATGTTTCCCCCCTGGATCAATGTCACCAACTAGGAAAGCACGCACCACCCTTCCGGACTAGGCAGAATTGCGTAATCCGTCAAAAATGTTGCCGGACCGTGACCTTCAGGCCCGGTCGCACCGCTGGTCGAGGTCGTCGAGACACCTGGGCACACGGGTATCGACCAGCGGCGTACTCGTCATTTCGCGCTTCCCCCGGGATCTCGCGGCACGCAGAGATCCCGGCATCCGCCGGGATGACGGGGATGCGATTCCGGCAATGCGCCGGGATGACGGGGGTCCGTTGGTTACTCGTCATCCCCGGGCTTGCCCCGGGATCTCGCGGCACGCAGAGATCCCGGCATCCGCCGGGATGACGGGGATGCGATTCCGGCAATGCGCCGGGATGACGGG
>DAOSUG010000352.1:1810-3334 GCA_035378545.1 Micropruina sp.
CCGGGATGACGGGATGCGGGCGTACTCGTCATCCCGGGCTTGCCCCGGGATCTCGCGGCACGAGCAGATCCCGGCATCCGCCGGGATGACGGGGTCACGATTCCGGCAATGCGCCGGGATGACGGGATGCGGGCGTACTCGTCATCCCGGGCTTGCCCCGGGATCTCGAGGCACGAGCAGATCCCGGCATGCGCCGGGATGACGAGGGTGCGAGCGTGCGCCGGGATGACGGGGATGCGGGCGTGCGCCAGGATGACGGGGCCACAATCCCGGGCATGCGCCGGGATGACGGCAGGGTTTCGACGCTCGACCGAGGACCGATCAGCGCACCTGCTGGACGTCCTCGTCGGCCTGCTGCTGGTCGGTCTGCACCTGCTGCGAGGTGGGCTGCTCGTGTGCCGCGTCCAACTCTTCGACCAACTGCATCTCGTGTTCGAGCCGCGCCTCGAGATCGACCTTGTGCGCCCGCACCCGCGACCACACCACGCCGCCCATGGCGATCAGCGCCGCCACCGTGCCGATCGCGATGCGCACCACCGGGTTGGCGGCCTCGCCCACCGACAGTGCCACCACGGCTGGGGCGATCAGCAGCGCGACCAGGTTCATCACCTTGATCAGCGGGTTGATCGCCGGGCCCGCGGTGTCTTTGAACGGGTCGCCGACCGTGTCACCGATCACCGTGGCCTCATGGGCCGCGGAGTGCTTGCCGCCGTAGCGTCCGTCTTCGACCAGCTTCTTGGCGTTGTCCCAGGCGCCGCCGGAGTTGGCCAGGAACACCGCCATCAGCACCCCGGCCACGATCGCCCCGCCGAGAAAACCGGCCAGGGGCCCGACGCCGAGGCCGAAGCCGACCGCGATCGGCGCGAAGGCGGCCAGCAGGCCCGGCGTGGCGAGTTCGCGCAACGAATCGCGGGTGCAGATGTCGACCACCCGGCCGTACTCGGGACGGGTCTCGCCGGTCATGATGCCCGGGTTCTCGGCGAACTGGCGCCGCACCTCGAACACGATCGCGCCGGCGGCCCGGGTGACCGCGTCGATGGCCAGGCCAGAGAACAGGAACACGGTTGCCGCGCCCAGAATCACCCCGACCAGGGTGATCGGCGAGACGATCTCGTAGGTCAGCATCGACTGGACGATCGCACTGCCGCCCAGGTTGGTCAGGTTGCTGAGCGCATGGTTGACCGCATCGGTGTACGAGCCGAACAGCGCGGTGGCGGCCAGCACGGCCGTGGCGATCGCGATGCCCTTGGTGATCGCCTTGGTGGTGTTGCCGTCGGCGTCCAGGGCGGTCAGGATCGCCTCGCCCTCTTCGTTCACGTCATGGCTCATGACGGCGATGCCCTGGGCGTTGTCGCTGACCGGTCCGAAGGTGTCCATGGCGACGATGACGCCGACGGTGGTCAGCAGGCCGCAGCCGGCCAGCGCGATCATGAACAGCGACAGGATCATCGAGCCGCCCGAGATCAGGAACACGCCGCAGATCGCGGCGGCGATGATGCCGGCGGTGTAGACGGCCGACTCGAA
>DAOSUG010000353.1:0-3323 GCA_035378545.1 Micropruina sp.
AGTGCAAGGAGCGCAACTACATCACCAAGAAGAACCGGCGTAACGACCCGGATCGGCTTGAGCTGAAGAAGTTCTGCCCCAAGTGCCACCTGCACACCGCGCACCGCGAAACTCGCTGAGCCCAGCGAGCCGAGCGAAGCGAGCTGCCGCCCGTGGCAACGGGCGGCTTTTTCGCGCGTCCGCAGGCGACTGTGTGTCCTGAGCAGGGCTGCGGAGGTTCTCGGCACTGGTTCGCGAACGGTTCTCGGCACGAGATTCGGGGACGGGCGGCAGCCCGGTTTCACACCTTCGGCTCAGCGCGACCTCGTGCACGGCTCCACCCCAACCGCACCACCCATGTCCAGCCCGGATCCAGCTCGGACGCTTCGTCCCCCCGTGGTGATCGGCTCGACCCGCCGATAACCTGTGCGCATGATCAGCGAGTCACACCTGGGCCGCACCTACCCGCCGACCGAGCCCTACGTGGTCAGCGCGGCCAAGGTGGCCGAGTTCGCAGCCGCGCTCGGCGATGCCACAAATCCGGCGTACCAGGGGCCGCAAGCAATCGCGCCGCCGACCTTCGCGGTGGTGCTCAGTTCGGCGGCCTGGGGGGCGATGTTCGACGACCCCGAGTTGCAGCTGTCACTGAGTCGCACCGTTCACACCGACCAGCGTTTCGTGTGGCGCCGCCCGCTGCGGGTCGGCGACGAGGTCACGGCCAGGCTGCGCATCGACAAGCTGCGCGCGCGCGGCACCAGCGCCTTCATCACCATCGTGGTCGAGCTGGACGCCGGCGGCGAACGGGTCTGCGACGCCACGTCCACCCTGCTGCACACCTGGCCCGAGCAGGGGGCCGCATGAGTTCCGTGTTGGCCGGCGTCGAGCCGGGCACGGTGCTGCCGCGCATCACCGAGCACCTCACCCGCGACACACTGGTGCGCTACGCGGGCGCGTCCACCGACTTCAACCCCATCCACTGGTCGGATCGGGCCGCGGACGCCCTTGGCCTACCCGGCGTGATCGCCCACGGCATGCTCACCATGGGCACCGCGCTGCGGGTGGTCACCGACTGGTGCGACGACCCGACGCGGGTGCTCAGCTACTACGTGCGGTTCACCAAGCCGGTCGTCGTTCCCGACACCGACGAGGGCGCGTCGCTCGACTTCGGCGGCACCGTCACCAAGGTCGAGAACGGCGTTGCGACGGTCAGCGTCGAAGCCCTGTTCAACGGGTCCAAGGTGCTCGGCGCCGCGACAGCGGAGGTGCGGGTTGACTGACGCGATGGTTGACACCGAGCGGCTCGCCGACCACACCACGCTGCGCGTCGGCGGCCCGGCCAGGCGCTGGGTCGAGGCGACCACCGATGCCGAGGTGATCGAGGCCGTTCGCACGGCCGACGCGGCCGGCGAGCCGGTGCTGGTACTGGGCGGCGGCTCCAACGTGCTGGTCGCCGACGACGGCTTCGACGGCACCGTCGTGCATGTCGCAACCCGCAGCATGGAGGTCGCCGGGGGAGTGTGCCGCATCGACGATCCGCACGGGGCGCAGTGCGGCGGTGCGGTGATCCAGGTGGCCGCCGGCGAGAACTGGGACGCCTTCGTCGCGGCAGCGATCGACAACGAGTGGCGCGGCGTCGAGGCGCTGTCGGGCATTCCGGGCAGCGTGGGCGCCACCCCGATCCAGAACGTCGGCGCCTACGGGCAGGAGGTGGCCGAGTCGATCGAGTCGGTGCGCACCTGGGACCGCACGACCAACCAGTTCAAGACCTTTGCGGTCTCCGACTGCGGCTTCGGCTATCGCAGTTCACGGTTCAAGGACGAACCGGGCCGCTACGTGGTGCTCAGCGTCACGTTCCAGTTCTTTCAGGGCAGCCGCTCCATGCCGGTCAAGTACGCCGAACTCGCCCGTCGTCTCGGCATCGAGCCCGGCGCCAAGGCCCCGATGCGTGAGGTGCGCGAAGCCGTCCTCGAGTTGCGGCGCAGCAAGGGCATGGTGCTCGACGCGGCCGACCACGACACGTGGAGCGCCGGCTCGTTCTTCACGAACCCGCTGCTGAGCGCCGATCAGGCGGCGCGCCTGCCCGAGGGCGCGCCGAGGTTCGTCCAGCCGGACGGGCGGGTCAAGTCCAGCGCGGCCTGGCTGATCGAAGCGGCCGGCTTCTCCAAAGGCTTCGGCACTCCACCTGCGACCCTCTCGACCAAGCACACCCTGGCCCTGACCAACCGTGGCGGGGCGACGGCGCACGACCTGCTGCGGCTCGCCCGGCAGGTGCGCGACGGGGTGCGCGATCGGTTCGACATCACCCTGGCGCCCGAACCGGTGCTGGTGGGCTGCGACCTCGGGGGAGCCGCATAACCCTGGGCGCGTTCCGCGAGGGCGCGCAGTGCGTCCGATCGCAACGTGGAAGACGAGTCGAACAGCGGTGCTGTCGCTGAGGGTGACCACGCGGTGAGCGGGCGTACCGGGTGCGCCGCGGCGCGGCCAGAGGCCTGCGACACGCCCTAGACTGACCGCCATGTCATCGGTCTTCGCAGCAGTGCCGCTTGCCCCCCGCGACCCCATTCTGGGTCTCACCGAGGCCTTCGTCGCCGACCCCAATCCGCACAAGGTCAACCTGGGGGTGGGCGTCTACCAGAACGCCGAGGGCAAGCTGCCGCTGCTGCAGTGCGTCCGGCAGGCCGAGCAGCGCATCGCCGAGAACCCGGCGCCGCGTGGCTACCTGCCCATCGACGGACTCAGGGCGTACGACGCTGCGGTCAAGGAGTTGGCGTTCGGCACCGATCCCGCCCTGCTGGAGCGGGTGAGCACCGTCCAGGCGCTCGGCGGCACCGGTGCGCTCAAGATCGGGGCCGACTTCCTGCGGCAGTTCGACCCGGGCGCAAAGGTGCTGATCTCGGACCCGTCCTGGGAGAATCACCAGGCCCTGTTCACCCGGGCCGGCTTCACCGTCGAGACCTACCGCTACTTCGACCCCGAGGTCAACGGTGTCGACGTCGAGGGCATGCTCGCCGACCTGGCGGCGGCCCCGTCCGGCACCATCGTGGTGCTGCATGCCTGCTGCCACAACCCCACCGGGTACGACCTGACCGAGCAGCAGTGGACGCAGGTGCTCGACACCGTGCGCAGCGCCGGGCTGATCCCGTTTCTCGACATGGCCTACCAGGGCTTCTCCGAATCCCTCGATGCGGACGGGGCGGTCGTCCGCCGGTTCGCGCAGAGCGGACTGCCGGTGCTGGTGTCGACCTCGTTCAGCAAGAGCCTCAGCCTGTACGGCGAACGGGTGGGGGCGCTGTCGCTGGTCTGCGCCGACCCGGACGAGGCCGCGCGGGTGCTCTCGCAGGGCA
>DAOSUG010000354.1:0-3318 GCA_035378545.1 Micropruina sp.
TGCACTTCGAGGTCAAGGTCAACGGCTCCTACGTCGACCCGTCGCCATACCTGACCGGCAAGCCGTCCCCGCGCCCCAGCGGCACGATCCCCAACCTGGGCCCCACCACGAGCCCCAGCCCGAAGGCCGTCGCCACGCCATCGCCCAGCCCGTCCCAGACGAAGTCGGCAAAGCCCACGCCCAGCCCGTCCCCGAGCACCAAGACGCCGAAGCCCACCCCGAGCCCCACACCGTCGAAGACGCCCAAACCCACGCCGCCGCCGAGCACCGGCCCGACGCCGACCCCCACACCGACCCCCACCTCGTCCGAGCCCAGCCCGACCCAGACCGAGTCGGCGGGCCGGGCCAGCAACGACCCCTCGCCGTCGGACTCGTCCACGCCGTAGGCTCACCCCCTGATGACCGGGGTGATCGCAGGCTGGCGGCGCCGGCGACTGTTCGCCTCGCCCACCCGCAAGCGTCGCGCGGTGCCGCGCTGGGCCTGGCTGCCGTTCGCCGTGCTGGCCACCCTGCTCGGCCTGCTGGCCGCACTTCGTGCCCTGGGCCTGGACGGACCGGACTGGTTGCTGTGGTTGACCGATCCCCGGCAGCCGGTGGTGCCGGCGGTGTTTCTCGGTTCGATCGTCGCCGCGGCCGGCCTGTACGGACGGGCCCGGCACGTCGCCGGCCGGGTGATCGGGGTGTTGAGCCTGTCGGCCTTCGCGGTGGGTGCACTGGTGTTGGGACTGGCGTCGTATGTGAACTGTGCGCCCCAGGGGCTGCCGTTCTTCGAGCCACTGACCTGGGTGTTGTCGGGTAACGGTGCCGAGCCCTGGGGGGCCGGGCCCGGTTGCCCCACCCACACCCCGCTGGCGGCGCATCTGGCCCGGCTGTGCACCCTGTGGGGTGCGCTGGCCGGGGTGGTCGGCATCGTGGTGGCCAGCATGCGCCGGCAGATCGACCGTTGGCGGGCGTTCTGGAGCCGGCGTTCGGTCGTGATCATGGGGTCCGCGCCGCAGGTGGCACCGGTCGTGCGGGTGCTCGCGGCCGCGCTGGCACCCAAGACGGCCCTGGTGCTGGTCGCCTCGGGCGGCGACGAGACCTTTCTCGCGAACACCCGCACCATGGGTGGCCGGGTGCTGGCCTCGGACACCGTCGATGCCGAGGCGCTCACCCGGGTGCTGACCACCCGCGGACGTATCTGCGCCAAGTCGGTGCACGTGATCGAAGAGCGGGTACCGGAGGCGCTGGCCGGCTTCGCCCGGGTGGCGCGGGCACTGGACGCTGCGAAGGCCAACGAGGCGATGGTCACCCGGGTGCTGGTGCGCATCGATGACCCGTGGGCAGCCGAGAACTGGCGCCGCGCCACGATCAGCCCGCAGCGCGCCTGGCTGGCCGACGCATTGTCGGCCACCGAGCAGACGGCGCGGGCGATCGTGGCGCGGATCGAACTGATCGGGGCGCGTCGGCTGGTACTGGCCGGGCAGGGTGACCTGGCGGCCGCCGTGCTGGCCGAGGTGGCCCGGACCGAACGCGAGCGCCGGGTGCTGACGCCCACGCAGCGACTCGATCCGCTCGAGGTCACCCTGGTCGGCACTGCAGCGGCGCAACTGGCCGCCGATCACTCCGCGCAGCAGGCCCGGTTCGGCAACGACAGCGGCATCGACTCGGTGCGCGTGATCGACGATCCGGCGTCCGATCCGGTGCTGGTGGTCGCCGGGCGCAGTGAGTTGACCACGCTGCTGGTGATCGCCGACCCGGTACCGGCACTCAACCGGCCCACCCGGCTGGCCGGACAACTGCCTGAGGTGACGATTCTGGCCGTCGACCCAGCCTCGACCGAGATGCCCGAGCAGCCGTTGCTCGGGCGGCTGACCAGCTTCGGGGTCGCCCTGCTCAGCGGCCAGGATCCGCCCGAGGATCACTGGACCCGGATGGCCCGGCTGCTGCACACCGCCTACCTCAACCAACTTGGTGACGCGGTGGGCAGCCGGCCCTCTGCTCAGCCGTGGGCCGAACTGCCGCAGTTCTTCCGCGACAGCAACCTTCGCCAGGTGCACAGCCTCTTCTCGGGCGTGGCCCTGCTCGGTCGCACCTGGGCGGCGCAGGGCACCGGCGAGCAACTGGACCCGGCCGAGATCGACTTTCTGAGCCGGCGCGAGCACGATTCGTGGCGTCGCTTCTACCTGGCCAACGGCTGGCGGCAGGCGGCCGTCCGCGACGATTCGAGGCTGTACCACGACTGGCTGGTCGAGTGGGACAAGTTGCCGCCGCCTGCGCGGGTGCGCACCACCGGCAGCGTCCGGCGGGCGTTGGCGCTGCTGGACGTGGCCGGCTACCGATCCGAGCGCGAAGCCAGGCTGCTGCCCTTCCGCCGATTGGGTGAGGTGCGGGCCACCCGGGCGGAGCGGCCGCTGACCTGGCACACCGAATCCGGGGCCACCATGCGGGCGGCGGCCGGCGACTGGCTGCTCACCGATCCCCAGACCTCGCGGCAATGGTCGGCCGACCCGCAGGCGTTCGCCGCCGCTCACGAGCCGCTGGGCGGCGACCGGTACCGCCGAACCGGCTTCGTACAGGCGCGTCCGGCCCACCTGCACGAGCAGGTGGCGACCCTGGAGGGCCCGGCGGTGGCCGCACCGGGGGACTGGCTGGTCGAGGGCGACCTGCACGAGCGCTGGCTGGTGCCTGCGGCCCGGTTCGCAGCTGCGTACGAGGCGGTGTGAGGCGACGACCTGTCGTAGTCTGTCAAGACTCGAGCGGCGCGGTTGCCCGAGTCTTGGTGCATGACATTGTTCGCCCACCGCTGCCATCAGTACGGGAGGAACGCTAGCGTGGAGCCATGACGATCAACACTGCCCCCACCAAACTCTCGGTCATCGGCGCCGGTGCCGTCGGCTCGTCCCTGGCCTACGCCGCGTTGATCCGTGGCTCGGCTCAACGGATCGCCCTGTACGACATCAATGACAAGAAGGCCGACGCCGAGGTGCGCGACCTCAACCACGGCACCCAGTTCACCCCTTCGTCCGGTGTCGAGGGCGGTGGCAACATCGAGGTGGTCAAGGGTTCCGACGTGGTGATCATCACCGCCGGCGCAGCCCAGCGGCCCGGCCAGACCCGGCTCGAGCTGGCCGAGGTCAACACCAACATCCTGAAGTCCCTGATGCCGCAGCTGCTCGAGCAGGCCCCGAACGCGCTCTACGTGCTGGTCACCAACCCCTGTGACGTGTTGACCGTGGTGGCGCAGAAGGTGAGCGGGCTGCCCAGCACGCAGGTGTTCTCGACCGGCACCATGCTCGACACCTCGCGACTGCGGTTCGCGATCGCCGAGGTGGCTCG
>DAOSUG010000355.1:0-2739 GCA_035378545.1 Micropruina sp.
ATCTGCTGCGAGAGGGTGGCCGCAGCGGCGTCGTCGCGGTTGGTCGAGACGGTGAGCACGTACAGCTTGCCGCCATTGAACGCCATGAACTGAATGGTGTGGGCATCGCCCGCGTCCTTGGTGATCGACCAGACGTGCAACGCGTCCTTGCCGTCGAGTGTGGCGTTGTCCTTGAACTCGATGTTCGTCGAGCCGGCCTGCTCGAGTTGGGTCTTGAGCGCGGTCTTGAGCGACTCGAATGGGACCTCGGCGGAGGTCTGCACCACGACGTTCACGTTGTCGTTGAACTTGTCCTTGGTGTCGGCGGTCTCTTTGGCGCCGGTGTCGACCTGGGCCTGAAGTTTCTTGAAGGCGGCGGTGGCGTCCTCCCAGCCCTTCGGCAGCGTCAAGGTGTAGCCGTCGCCGCTCAGCGTCGCGCCCGCATCGACGGGGGTGGACGTGGCCGGCGCGGAGGTGGCGGGGGCGGAGGTGGCCGGTGCGGCAGTGGTGGCAGGCGCGGTCGCCGTGGTGCAGGCGGCGAGGGCGAAAACGGGAACGAGGGCGAGTGCATGGATTCGGCGCATGCGCACGAAGTGTAACCGTGAAGAGGTCATGCCCTCGGGGTAGGGTGTGCGGCATGTCGTCCAGCAGCCGGGCCGAAGACGCCCGCCGGCGCGAAGAGTTGGCTGCTGCCGCTCAGCGCAATGAGGCGGCCGCCGCGCAGGTGCTGGTCGACGAGTTCGTGGCCACCGCCAAGCAGCGTGGCCTGGTGCCGGAGCCGTTGCGGGCCCACCTGATGGACGGTACCCGGGTCAAGAGCGACCAGGTCGGCTGGTATCTGAACAAGGCACGCACGCTTGCGATCGCACCCGATGGCAAGTTCTATCAGCTGCTCACCACCGGCGGATGGCTGACGCGCTTCACCGGCGTGAAGCTGACGCCCAGCCTGCCGCCCCTGGTGGTGGGCCGTGGTGGACGCGACGGTGAGACGGGTGACCTCTCGGACTTTCTGGCTCGGGCGTTGGAGGACTACACACCCCTCTGACGGTGGTCGTCGCCGATCACTGCCCGACGTCAGGTACCGACGAGTGCGTCGTTCGGCTCTGGCGACCGGTCAGTCATGGCGTTGGCCAACGATCCGCGTGTGTCCGGACGATCGCCACGTGCGAAACTGCACCAGATCTGGCATTGGCTCCGCCTCAGTGAGGCGGCAGCCCCACACAATGTGGTGCAGTTTCGCACGCGTCAAGCCTGACGCTGAGGTGCCAGGTGAGCCCCGGTGTGGACCCGCTCGAGCAACATGTGCGGGGGGCGACCCGAAGCCAGGGCTGAGCCGGCCCGGTAGTAAGGGCTCCAGGGGGCTGCAGGACCGTCCAGGCAGCCCCCTGGGCGAAGTGGATGGCTGAGCCGGCAACCAAGAACCCGCTAGTTGGTGACGTATCAATTGTATGGCTTTCGCAGGCTCCGCGCGCACTGTGAGCGCACTGTCGCGCGAACAGTTATCAGATCGTGGCCCCGCGTGACGAACACCGTCCCTTTCGAACGGACAAACAACCGGCAAGGCGGTGACAACACCGCCTGGACTGGGACAACACCCCTGACAACACCTGATCGGCAGCGTGGGGGCATGTCCAGAGCAGCAGACCCGAGCATCGACGCGCTGAATCGTGAATGGACCCAACTCCAGTCGCTGACCGTGCCGGCTCGGTGGCCGGTTCAGGAGCTCACCCTCGCCGATCTGTTGAGTGCCGTCGGTGACGATCCGGATCGGGTGCTCGGCACATTACTGCGTGTTCATGCCGACGGCGATGCGCTCGCCGGACGGGTGGTGCTGCAGGCGATGCTGGGCAAGCTGGTGTTGCTGGCTGTGCACGATCCGTACCATGCAGCGGCCGAGTACATCGCGGAATGCTGGCTTCAACTGTGCCAGTACCCGCTCGCCCGCCGTCCGGCACGCATTGCCGCCAACCTCGCGCTCGACACCCGGCGTGCGGTGTGGGCGAGCCCCACACCTGCGGTGAGCACCGACCCGCTGGCATTCGATGAGATGGCGCAACCCGGTTCAGTCGACACCATCGCGCTGATTCGGACGGCCACGCGGCTGGGCCTCATAGACCACGCGTCCGGCGCCTGCCTGGTCGCGGTGTACTGCCTGGGCCTGCGCAGTCACGAAGCCGCTGCCTACCTCGCCATCAGTCCGCAGTTGGTGCGCTGGCGCAACGCCCGGTCGATCCGGCGGCTGGCTCCCCACGCCGTCACCCTCGCTGCGGTGGCCTGATGTGCCCGCGACTCTCGGCCAATCGAGTGCTTTCTAGTGCGAACCCTAGATAATCAAAGAAGGTCGCATACCTACCTTCAGGTGAGGCGACGCGGGCACTGCGTGGGCGGTGTGTGCCGGTGGTATAAGTTGGCGCTCTCATTCAGAAGGGAGCCCTGGTGCCGCAGGCTCAACCCGGTACTCGCAGGCTGCGCATCGGCTGCGAGTTCAATCACGTCGCGCAGGTCCCCACGCCCGCCGCCTTCCTGATCCGTCCGGCCGCCGACGCCCCGATCGTGTGCGAGTCCTGGACCACCGATCCCGTGCTCGAGTACGGGCATTACAACGACCTTTACGGCAACGAGGTGCGTCGGGTGATCCTGCCGGCCGGCGAATCCCTGGTGTCGTACTACGCGATCGCGAACGTGCCGGACGAGGTCGACGAGGCCGACTTCAGCGCCCCCGCGCTGCGGCGCGGCGCCTGCGAGGAAGAGCTGCGCATC
>DAOSUG010000355.1:2749-3312 GCA_035378545.1 Micropruina sp.
CCCGCGCTGCTGGCCGAAGAGCTGCCGCACGACGCGCTGGTGTACCTGCTGCCCAGTCGGTACTGCCAATCCGACATGTTGAGCGGGCCGGCCTGGGACCTGTTCGGCTCGCGGGAGCGCACCTACGAGTTGGTGGCCAAGATCCAGGACTGGGTCTGGAACCACATCGAGTATCGAACGGGCAGCACGGGCTCGTGGTGGACCGCGAAGGACTCTTTCGACAACGGCTACGGGGTGTGCCGAGACTTCGCGCACCTGATGGTGACCATGTGCCGCGCGGTCACCATCCCGGCCCGCTACTGCTACGGGTATCTGCCCGACATGGACGTGGAGCCGCTGCCCACCGCCATGGACTTTCACGCGTGGGTCGAGGTCTACCTGGGCGATCGCTGGTACACGTTCGACCCCCGGCACAACGCCCGGCGCAAGGGTCACGTGCCGATCGCACGCGGGCGTGATGCGACCGACCTGGCGATGGTCACCACCTGGGGCGTGCCGTGGCTGCGTCGACTGACGGTGTGGGCCGACGAGGACTTCAGCGAACCGTGGCCGCCGCTGGACAT
>DAOSUG010000356.1:0-3309 GCA_035378545.1 Micropruina sp.
GAGGGCAGTCATGTCGGGTCGCCAATCCTCGGTCGAGAAAGCTGGAACGAAGCAAGCCTGTCCTGACCACAGTGCTACGTGGCAGTCGCGACTGGCGCCATCCGGCCGGCTCGGGCCTCGACATCGTCCGGGTCAGCTATGCCTAGCCTAAGCAGCAGCAGCACTACTCGTCGGCGATCCACCGAATTTCCCGGACGCCGGTCATCCGTCGTCCACATTCTGAACATCGTCTCAGATGCGGATGACACGACCCCACTGGGTCACTTCAGTGCAGCGCGTCCAGCAGAGTCAGTTCAGTGCAGCGCGTCCAGCAGAGTCAGTTCAGTGCAGCGCGCCAGCAGAGTCAGTTCAGTGCAGCGCGCCAGCAGAGTCAGTTCAGTGCAGCGCGTCCAGCAGGCTGTCGAGAAAGTAGCTGAGCCACTCGTACATGCTGTAGAGCACGGCGCGCGGCTCGTCGTCGTCGAGTTGCTCGAGTTCGTCGATGTCGTCCGCCGTCTCGATACCCAACCGCACCGACAGGCTCAACCGAATCGCTGTGATGGTCTTCAGCCAGGCCTCGACGTCGACCGGGCGGACGACCGCGGGGTCGCGGCCGGCGTTGGTTTCGAGCAGCGCGTTGAGAACCACCTGGGCCTGGTCGATCTTCGTGCGGCGCTGCGCGACCTCGGTGAACCGCCGGAACTCGTGCTCTGCGCCCGGATCGTCGCGGTAGGCGGGCGGAAACAGACGAGCGATCACCGGGTCGGAGGCGTCCATGCCCCCTGGTTCGGCCATGTCGGCCTCCCACCGGGCGAAGGGGTCGTCGGCCGCCGCGTGCACGCCGTCGCCCTCGATCAGGCCGATCAGCTGCTCGATCATCGATTCGAGTACGGCCTCTTCATAGTCGGCCAGGGTGATCAGAATCTGCTTGCCCGACTTCTTGAACCGCGTCATTGCGCCCGCTCCAGGCTGGCCCACAGGCCGTAGCCGTGCATGGCGCTGACGTCGGTCTCCATGGCCTCGCGGGTGCCCGACGACACCACCGACCTGCCCTCGTTGTGCACCTGCAGCATCAGTTTGGTGGCCTTCGACTTGGAGTAGCCGAAGTACGTCACGAACACGTGGGTGACGTAGCTCATCAGGTTGACCGGGTCGTCCCAGACGATCGTCACCCACGTGACCAGCTCGACCGGCGTGCTCTGCGGACGCTCCGCGAGCACCGTGCCACCCTCGGGCACGGCGGGTTCAACGGACGCAAAAGCCATGCTGGGCATTGTGTCAGAACGGGGTGGATGCGTACCCGTTACGCTGGCGCGCATGCAGAACTCGACGGCGCTGTTGACCGACCACTATGAGCTGACCATGGTGCGGGCGGCGCTGCGCTCGGGTGCCGCGTTCCGGCCCTCGGTCTTCGAATTGTTTCCCCGTCGATTGCCCACCGGACGCCGCTACGGCGTGGTCGCCGGCGTCGGCCGAGCCCTCGAAGCGATCGAGGCCTTCACCTTCGACCAGGCCACCATCGACTGGCTGTTGCAGCACGACGTCGTGGACGAGCCGCTGGCGAACTGGCTGGCCGGCTACCGGTTCAGCGGCAGCATCTGGGGCTACCCCGAGGGCGAGGTCTACTTTCCTGGATCGCCGCTGATGATCGTCGAGGGATCCTTCGCCGAGGCGGTGATTCTCGAAACGGTGCTGCTCAGCGTCTACAACTACGACTCGGCGGTCGCCTCGGCCGCTTCGCGCATGACGGCCATGGCGCGCGATCGTCCGTGCATCGAAATGGGCTCGCGACGCACCAACGAACACTCCGCCGTGGCGGCCGCACGAGCGGCTTACGTGGCCGGTTTCGCGGCGACGTCCAATCTGCAGGCGGGCCTGCGCTACGGAGTGCCGACCCGGGGCACAGCGGCACACAGCTTCACCCTGCTGCACGCCACCGAGTCGCAGGCGTTCGAGGCGCAGATCGGGGCGCTGGGCGAAGACACCACGCTGCTGGTCGACACCTACGACATCGAGACCGCCGTGCGCACCGGCGTCGAACTGACCAAGGGCAAACTGGGCGCGATCCGGCTCGATTCGGGCGACCTGGCCGAGTTGGCCGGTGACGTGCGGCAGTTGCTCGACTCGTTGGGCGCCACCAGTACCCGCATTCTGGTCACCTCCGATCTGGACGAGTGGCAGATCGCCGCGCTGCGCGGCGCCCCCGTCGACGGCTTCGGTGTGGGCACCTCGCTGGTCACCGGCTCGGGCGCCCCGACCTGCGGCTTCGTGTACAAACTGGTGGCCCGGGCCGACAGCGACGAGCCTGGCGCACCGCTCGTCCCGGTGGCGAAGAAGAGCGTGAACAAGACCAGCATCGGCGGACGCAAGTTCGCGCTCCGGCGGCTGGACGCCCGAGGCAAGGCCGAGGCCGAGGTGATCGGCATCGGGGCGCCGCCGAACGGCGACACGAACGATCGTCCGCTGTTGGTGGAGTTGGTGCGCGACGGCGAGATCGTCGGCGCCGAGGCGCTCGAGGTCGGGCAGCGGCGGCACGCCCGTTCACGCGCCGAACTACCGCTGTCGGCGCTCAAGATGAGCAAGGGTGAGGCGGCCATCCCAACCCTGATGCTCGATGAGCACGGCGTGGCCGCCGAGAACCCGTACGCCCGGAGCGAGGCATGAGCCGGGTTCTGGTCGTCGTGGACGTGCAGAACGACTTCTGCGAGGGCGGGTCGCTGGCGGTGGCCGGCGGTGCTGCGACGGCGTCCGCGATCTCGGCTGTGGTGGCCGCCGGCGCGTATGGCCATGTGGTGGCGACCCGCGACCATCACATCGATCCCGGCGGCCACTTCTCGGCCACCCCCGACTTCGTGGATTCGTGGCCGCCGCACTGTGTCGCAGGCACACCGGGCGCCGACTTTCACGCCGGCCTGATCGCCTCCCCCAGCTTCGAAGCGGTGTTCGACAAGGGTGAATACGCGGCGGCCTACTCGGGTTTCGAGGGCCTGGACGGCGGGGTCTCGCTCGCGGCGTGGTTGCGGCAGCACGGAGCGTCCGAGGTCGAGGTGTGCGGCATTGCCACGGACTACTGCGTCAAGGCCACCGCCCTGGACGCCGCCCGCCTCGGGTATCCGACCACCGTGCTGCTCGGCCTGACCGCAGCGGTCAACCCGGGCGACGTGCCGGCCGTGCTGGCCGAACTGCAGGCGGCGGGCGTGCGGGTCGGCTGAGCGGGAGGACGCTTCTCAGCACGGTTTCAGGGATGGTTCTCACACCACTCAGCCGACGGCACGCCGCACCAGCTGAGCGAACTGCTTCTTCGCCTCGTCCGTCATCGTGGTGATCGCA
>DAOSUG010000357.1:0-3308 GCA_035378545.1 Micropruina sp.
GCAGTAGCCGCACCGGGTCGCACAGAAGGGCACGTGCAGGTAGAACGAGAGCGGTCCGTCCCCCAGTTCGCGCAACGCCGGTGCGGGCAACGACCCGTCGGACGGCGCGGGCTCACCCGACGGCAGCGCCGACGGCATCAGGGCAGGTCGAACGGCAACGGCAGACCGTCCAGCACCCGCCGGCAGGCGCAGGTGGCCGTCTCGTCCGATTCGGGCTCGGGTAGGGCGCCGATCACGTCCAGCAGCATGGCCTTGAGCCGCTCGATGTTGCCGGCGAACACCCGCAGCACCTCGGCGTGCGACACCCCCGGACCTTCGACGCCGGCGTCCGAATCGGTCACCATGCAGACCGTCGAGAAGCACATCGCCAGGTCGCGCGCGACGGACGCCTCCGGCATGCCGGTCATGCCGACCACCAACCAGCCGGCGGCGGCGTGCCATTGCGACTCGGCCCGGCTCGAGAACCGCGGGCCGTTGATCACGACCAGGGTGCCGCCGTCCACCGCCGCCGGATTGGCCCGTAGCAGCGCGGACCGGCCGCGCGGGCAGTACGGGTCGGCGAACGAGGTGTGCACGACGGGGCCGATCGCGCCCCAGATGGTGTGCGCCCGTCCCCAGGTGCGGTCGACGACCTGGTCGGGTACGACGAAGGTGCCCGGGGCGAGGTCGGCCCGCAGACCACCGACGGCGCAGGGGGCCAGCACCTGCCGCACCCCGAGCGAACGCAGGGCCCACAGGTTGGCCCGGTAGTTCACCCGGTGCGGCGGGAACTGGTGCTGCTCGCCGTGGCGGGGCACGAAGGCGACCCGGCGTCCGTTGACGTCACCGACGGCCAGCGGCGCGCTGGGTTCGCCGAACGGGGTGTCGATCTCGATGCGTTCGGGCTCGCTCAGAAACGAGTAGAACCCCGAGCCGCCGATGATGCCGATGTCTGCCTGCTGCACGGCCCCACTTTAGGACGAACGGCTCGGGGACGGCCGCCCCTGACGACGTTGCGCGGCTTGGCGTTCATTGCGCGCGGACGAACCCGCGCAACCAGCCCTGGACCGCGCGATGACGTGTCGGCTCCTCGACCAGCGCGGTGCCGACACGCTCGACCAGCGGTATGGTCCCGACGAACCTCGACCAGCGGACTACGAACCGGCCGCCTTGTTGGCTGCGTCCTGGGCCTTCTGCAGGCCTTCGGCCACGGGCGTGCGACCCAGGAAGATCTCGTTGAAGATCGGCTTCCAGGCCGCGAACGCCGCGCCGTAGTTCTCACCCGCGGGCGCCGAGATCGACGGCAGTGCACCCTGCTTGGCGAACTGGGACGGATCGACGTTCTTGCCCTTCCAGAAGTCGTTGAAGGCGGACTGCGCGCTGGTCACCGCGGGCATCGCCGCGCCGGTCGAGCCGATGAACTTGGCGCCGTCGCCGGAGCCCAGCCACTGCAGCACCTTCTGGGTCAACTCGGGGCTCTTGCTCTTGGCGTTGCCTGACACGATCACCGAGTTGACCACCGACACGGCACCCTTGGGGCCGGCCGGCAGGGGCGCGATGCCCCACTCGAACTTGGCGCCGTCCGACACGTTCTTCAGGTTGTACACACCCGACTGGAACAGTGCGATCTTGCCCTGCAAGAACTGATCGCGGGTGAAGTCACCGTTGTCGTTGGTGTTGGACGCGGCCGGCGACACCTTGTACTTGTTGATCAGGTCCACGATGTACTGGAACGCCGCCACCGACTCGGGCGAGGCGAAGACGAACCTGCCGTCGGGGTCCTGGAACTGGCCACCGTTGCTGCCGATGAAGTTGTAGTAGATGCCCTGCAGGTCCTGGGCCGCGGAGTAGCCCCACTGCTTGGGCTTGGCGCCGTTGAAGCCGCTCTCGTCGCCCCGCTTGCCGGCGGCATCGATCGTGAGCTTCTTCAGGATCGGCAGCAGCGTGTCGGTACTGCCGCCGCCGGGCGCCCAGACCAGGCCGTTGAGCTGATCGGGGGTGATGCCGGCGTCGTCCAGCAACTTCTTGTTGTAGTACACGGCGATGCCGCCGTCGGTGAGCTGCGGGACGCCCCACAACTTGCCGTCGCGGGTGTATTGCTCGACGGCCGCGGGCACCCAGTCGGCCTTCAGCGAGTCGAACGCGGAGCCGATTTCGAGCAGCGAGTTGGACGTGACGTACGGCTGCAGGTAGCTGCCGTTCATCATGAAGATGTCGTCGGCGGTACCGCCACCCACGTCGGTGCGCAGCTTGGTGAAGTAGTCGGCCCACGGTACCAGCACGGTCTTGACCGTGATGCCCGGGTTGGCCTTCTTGAACTCGGCGAACGAGGCGTCGTAGGCCTTCTGCACCTGCTCGTCCCACAGTCGGACGGTCACGGTGCCGGTCAAGCCGGACCCGGTCGCGGTGGGCGCCGAAGCGGTCTGCTGTGCGGCGGGGGAACAGCCGGCGGCACCGATCAGGGCCGCGCCGGCCAGGCCGGTCATGAGAGTGCGTCGGCTCAGGGTGGATGCCGTAGACACAGGGCTTCTCCTTCTAGAAGTTGGTAGCTCAATAATCACATCATTGGACCCGACCGAGGTTCATTTGAAACCGGTCAGTGAGATCGATTCGACGATCGTTCGCTGGAAGATCGCGAACAGCACCAGCAGTGGTGCCATCGCGACCGTGGTGGCGGCCATCACCAGAGTCCAGTTGGCGTTGTACTGGCTCTGCAGGTTGGCCGTGGCGACCGTGATCACCTGCCAATCGCGTCCGCTGGTGATGATCAACGGCCACATGAAGTTGTTCCAGTGGCTGACCACGGTGATGATCGCGAGCGTCGAGACGATGCCCCGCGACAGCGGCGCCACGATCTGCCAGAGAATGCGCCAGTCGCCCGCGCCGTCGATACGGGCGGCGTCGATCAGGTCGTCGGGAATGCTGCGAAAGTGCTCGCGCAGCAGGAACACCGCATAGGGCGAGCCGAACATGAACGGCAGCACCAGCGACCAGAACGTGTTGCGCAGCCCGAGTTGCGACATCATCACGAACAGCGGAATGACGATCACCACCTGGGGCACCATCAGCGTCGCCAGGTACACCCAGAACAGCGCGTCACGGCCGCGGAACTGCAGCTTGGCGAACGCGTAGGCGGCCATCACCGAGAACAACAGCTGGCCGACCAGAATCACCGCCACCACCTGGGCGGTGACCACGATGGGGCTGACGAAGCCGTAGTCGCCCCCGAACAGCCGGGCGAAGTTCTCGGTCGTCCAGGGGTTCGGCAACGCGAGGGACGATTCGGACGCGAACTGCTGCGGCGACTTGAACGCGGTCATGAAGCTGAG
>DAOSUG010000358.1:0-3295 GCA_035378545.1 Micropruina sp.
CACTTTGTGGTTGAAATGATCGCGGGTCGTCCGCGTGATCGAACCCAGCGCCACTTTCTGGTTGAAATAAATACCCATAGGGGGTATCTATTTCAACCACAAAGTGGCGCGGCGCAGCGGAGCTGCTTCTTGCACCCGCTATAACCACCAGAAAGTGGCGAAACCCTATACGCAAGCCGTGGTGGCACAATCGGGCCATGAGTCGACCCGGCATCTTCGGCCCTGCGCGGGACTGGCCCGCGCAAGACCTGATCGGGCTGTCGGACGACGTCGACCCCGATCTGGTGGTGCTGGCCTACCGCTGCGGCGTGTTCCCTATGCCACTGCACAACTCGTGGTTTCCGGCCCGCATGGGTTGGTGGTCGCCGATGCGGCGCGGCGTGCTGCTGCCCGACGGGCTGCGGGTTACCCGGTCACTGCGCAAGGCCGCGCACCACTACACCACCACCGTCGACGCCGCGTTCGACCGGGTGCTGGCCGGCTGCGCCGACCCGTCGAGGCCGCACGGGTGGATCGACGACGACATCGTGGCCGTGTTCACCGACCTGCACCACCGGGGGGTGGTGCACAGCGTCGAGACCTGGACGCCCGACGGACGCCTGGCCGGCGGCCTCTACGGCGTGTCGCTGGGTGGGCTGTTCGCGGGCGAGTCCATGTTTCACGACCCCGAGATCGGACGGGACGCGTCCAAGGTCGCGCTGCTGCGGCTGGTGGCGGCGATGACCCGCGACGGATCCGCGGACCGGATCATCGACGTGCAGTGGCGCACCGACCACCTGGGCAGCCTCGGCGTGATCGAGATCGACCGCGACGAGTATCTGTCGGCGCTGGACGAGACGCTGGTGCTGCCCGAGATCGACTGGACGGCTGAGCGACGAAGGGAGCCCGAGGTTGCCTGAACTGCCCGAGGTCGAGGCGCTGCGGTCGTTTCTGCATGACCGGCTGATCGGCCAGACCATCGCCCGCACCGAGCTACTCGCCTTCAGCGCCCTGAAGACCTTTCAACTGCCGCTGGCCGCGCTGCACGGGGCCGAGATCACCGACGTGCGTCGCTACGGCAAGTTTCTGGCCATCGACGCCGGCGGCACCTGGCTGGTGTTTCACCTGGCCAGGGCCGGTTGGCTGACCTGGAAGGACGCCATGCCGGCCAAGCCTGCCCGGCCCGGTCGCGGCCCGCTGAGCCTGCGCGTGGTGTTGGCCGACGACTCCGGTTTCGACCTCACAGAGATGGGCACCCAACGCAAGCTGGCGGTGTACGTGGTGGGCGACCCGTCCGAGATCGCGATGGTGAGCACGCTGGGCCCCGACCCGCTCGCGGACGATTTCGACTCCGCGGCGCTGGCCGCGATTCTGGCCAGGGCCGGACGGGCCCAGCTCAAGGGTGTGCTGCGCGACCAGCGGGTGCTGGCCGGTATCGGCAACGCCTACAGCGACGAGATTCTGCACGCCGCCAGGCTCAGCCCGTACAAGCCGTCCAACGCCCTCAGCGCCGACGAGCACGAGCGGCTGTTCGGGGCGATCAAGAACGAACTCGGCGACGCGATCGCACGCTCGGTCGGCCGGGCCGCCAAAGAACTGAAGGGCGAGAAGAAGATCGGCCTGCGGGTGCACGGACGCACCGGCGAACCCTGTGACGTGTGCGGCACCGCGATCGCGGAGGTGTCCTTCGCGGACTCGTCCCTGCAGTACTGCCCAGGCTGCCAGACCGGCGGCAAGCTGCTGGCCGATCGACGACTGTCCAAACTGCTCAAGTAGCTGGGTCGACCGATACTGGCCAGACATGGATTTCCCCAGATCCCACATCAGTTAGCCAATCCGTTGTAATCGCAACGCCAAGAGGATGAGCGACAGCCGCGGCAGCTACAACGGCATTGTCGAACGTCTCTTTGGGGATGCGCCGGAAGTAGATTGTGAGGGGTGGTGCGCCCTCTGGCGATATCAGAGCGAACGCGCTATGCCATATGGCAGTCTCGAAACTCAACACACGGTCGTCTGCCGCATTCGAGATGCTGGCCTGCACTCTCTTCGCCAGGCACGTACCGGAACTCGGCCAAGGATTCAGAGCAGCCAAGAGACGCTTCAACTCGTCAAGACGCAGCGTCGTCACGTCACCCAGCCCGCCACAGAACATCCATACTCCACTTACTTTCCCCCGCATTCTTGTGGCACCTGTAATCGATCATGCCGTAGATTTGATCGTAATTGAGCATGGCGTAGCCGCGGTTGTTGCAGGTGGTTGAACTGGTGAAATAGTTATGATAATAGTTATATTGCCAGTATGAGATGCGTTGTGAGACTTGTTGTACACTTGAATCAACAGCGGCATTTGCTGACGGGGTTGCTGACACCGCACCAAAGAGGGCAATGCTGAGTGCGAGTGCGGCTCGAATCAAAACTATAAGCATACTACCCCATGACCAAAATGCGACGGCCCAAATGATGGTGTGAAGCTACGCCCCTCGTCCGAGTATGTCAACAACTTCCCACGTCTCGTCTTTAATCCCTTCGGAATGAAGCCAATAGCCTGTGTACATCGCGCATGGGGTCAGACCTCTACGACCGAGCGCACATCAGGAGCGAGGCAATCGCGAAACGGCTTGTTCAGCGCCGGTCGGTAGCAGTTCGGCGGACGAGATGACCGCGCTCGTCCGCGATGATGGTGCACTCGCGATAACAAGCTGGTCTCGACCTGGGCGCGCGGGTGGGGTGCGGACGGCGCCGCCGCTAGTCTCGGCCTTGCCGTCCGAACCCCGAGGAGCAACCCGATGCCGAGCGCGTTGATCGTCAAGGCGCGCGCCGTCCTCGCCTCACCCTGGACGAGCAACTCCAGGCTCGGCTTGCGGCTGATCGTCGGCGCCACCCTGCTCACCGTGGCGATCGCCTTTCTGGGGCCGTCCGCCGTGGCCCTGCGGCTCGGCCCGCGCACCACACTGATGCCGCCGTGGTATCTGCCGGCCGGCTGGGTGCAGCTCAACGAGTGGGTGGCGGTGGTCTCGCTGTGGGTGGCGATCGCGGCGGGGGCGATCGGCATGTGGATCTGTTACCGGGCCGTCGAGGCGGGCTGGCGCCCGCACGTCCGCAAGCTGTTCCTACTGGGGGCCGCACTGTCGACCGTGACCGCCCTGGTGCCGCCGCTGACGTCGGCGGACGTGCTGATGTACGCCGCCTACGGACGGCTGATGGTGCTGGGCTGGAACCCCTACGACATCACGCCCGCCAACATCATCCGGCAGGAGTACGACCCGGTGATGCGCTGGGTCGAGGCGCCCTGGCAGGACACCCCCTCGGTGTACGG
>DAOSUG010000359.1:0-3286 GCA_035378545.1 Micropruina sp.
CCCCTTGATCTACTGCCGCACTCCAGTCAGTCGTCGTCGGAGCTGTCCGGGTCGCGCAGCGGGCGGTGGGTGCCGCCGAGGTCGGGCAGGTGGAAGGCGTAGTGCCCGTCGATGCCAATGTGGTCACGGATGAACGCCGACAGTCGTTCCGCGTCGGTGTCGAGGACCGGATAGCCCTGGTCGCGGAGTTGGTCGAGGGCGCGGTTGCAGTAGACGGTGTTCCACAGCACCACGCAGTTGAGCACCAGCCCGAGCGCGGACAACTGGTCCTCCATGCCCTCGTAGTAGGCGCGCACCATCTCACCCTTCTTGCCGTGATAGATCCGCCGCGCCAGGTCGTGGCGCCCCTCCACGAGGTTGGCCTGCGCCTTTCCCTCGCGCCGGTAGGGTTCGTCGTCGGCCAGGCGCAGGATGTGCAGGGTCTTGAAGACCCGCCCGTAGTGGGCGATGGCCTGCCCCAACGGCGTCGGGTTACCGTCGCGGGAGATCATGCGGGTGACGTCGTGGGTGGAGACCTCGCCGGAGTGGATCGACACCGCGACCCGGCACATGTCCTCCCAGTGGGCGGTGATCTTCTCGGTGTCGATGCGGCCGCGTGCGGCGTGGTTGAGCGGCCCGTAGTCGGCGTTCTGATCGAAACGCCACAGCCGCTGGTCGGGCAGGTTCGCCAGCTGCGGCCGGTATTGCCGGTCGCCGAGGTGGACCAGTCCGAACACGATGTCGGAGTAAGAGCCGGTATCGGTGATGATCGCTTCGGGCACCTTGCCGCCCTGCTGCATCGCCACGACGTCGATGAAGTGCAGAGAGTCGCGCGGCGTGCCCGACACCACCTTGGCCGCCAACCCTGCCGCCTGGTCGTTGAGCATGTTCAACCAGGTGATGCCGCGCTTACGGCCGAAGTACCTCGGGTTCGGTCTGGCGTGGATCGTGCGGACCGGGACCACGAACCGCATGCCGTCCACCGAAGCCAGCAGCCCGCCGCCCCAGGTCTGCGCCAACGGCACCTTGGCCTGGGCCTCGACCAGCGCGACGTTGGCCTTGGTCAGCGTCTCCAGACGCACGTAGTGCTGGTCGACGTGGTGGAGGCGGTCACGGGTCAACGCCTCCACACCGGGACTGGTCACCGGTTTGAAGCCCACGTTCATCGCGTGCGCGCACAGCGCCGCGGCGACGGACAACCCGAGATCGGCGACGCGGGCGTCGTTCCCGGAGGCGTGGGTGAACGCCTCGGCGAACCCGGGCACCCACGACATCACCTCCAGCACCAGCTCGGGCAGGTCGACCTGCGGGAGCATCCGCTCGACCCGGCGGCGCAGATCGACCAGCGACTGCGAATCGGGGACCGCGTTGAGCGCGGCCAGGTGCAGCCTGCCGTCCTCGTCGACGGTCGCCGGGCCGTCCCCGTCCAGTCGTGAAGCGACCTCGCGGTAGGCGCTATCCAGGGCGGCCGCATGGTCGGCGAGCAGCGATCCCGGGTCCGCAGGCAGGCTCAGCGCGTTCATGCCCACCTCGCGGGTCCGCTCCCACGCCTCGCCGGACAGCAGGTGAGCCCGCGGATCGCGCCACCTCGAGGAGGACGGGGCGAAGATGTTGCGGTGCTTGAGGTGCCGATGGAACTGTTCCAGCAGGCACAGCGCGTAGGCGGCCCGGTCCACGGTCTCCGGCGGGCGACCCTCCCGGTAGACCAGGCGTTTCCAGCCGCCGCCGATCAGGTCGTGGTCGACCTTGCGGGCGTCCAACCAGCTCGCGGGCAGCTTCGTCTTGGCCGTCATCAACTCCGCCAGCGTCTTCATCGCGGCCAACACCGGGGCACCGTCGGAGGTGGCCCCGAACTCGACGGTGCCCATCATCGACGGCAGGAAGACCCGGACCGTCGCCAACCGGCCCGACAGCTCCTCCAGGCGTTGCCCGTTCAGCTCGGCGTCGTCGACCGGGACCAACTCGTCGATGACCGCGACCGCGGCCCGCAGCTCGCTCTTGGAGACGGAATTCTCGATGTGATCCCACATCACCTCCAAGCTGAGATCCGGCTTCACCTCGGTCAGCTCCAGCAGCACCCTCACCGCGGCGGCCAGTTTGCCCGCGTGGCGAGACACCCTCGGATACCGGCGCAGCTTCTCGTCGCGGGACTCCCGTTCGGCCTTCGACATCAGGTCGGTGACCATCAGCAGGTCGAACAGCTCGAGTACGTCGTCCGTCGCCCGCGCTGAGAGCACCTTCACCGTCGCGACCAACACCGCCACACGGTGTTCGCGCGGTTCGAGGCGACGCAGCTGCGCCGCCTTGCTCGACAACCCGTAGGTGGCCAGCCCGATCAGCCGTCGCGGCGGAACCGCCGAAACATCCAGCGCCCCGACGACCGCCATCAGGTCGGCCAACCGGTTCACGGCCGCCAGCAGGCCCTTCGAGCTGGCGCGGAACACCCCCTTGCGCAGCCGTTCCAGCTCGCTGGCCCGGCGTTTTCCGTCCACCGGCGCATCCAGCAGCGCCAGCAGCTCTCCCCGCGCCGACGCCGGAACCTGGCCGGTGAGCTGGGACCACAACCGCTGGTCGGCGACCCTGCGGCCCTCGGTGACCAGCCGCTCCAGGGTCGTGATGCCCGGCAACAGGGCCTGGCGGGCGCGTAGCCAGGCCACCGCCCCGGACAAGATGGCCTTCGGCCCGTCGCCGGTCATCCACGCCTGGTCGGCGATCCAGCCGGCCAGCTCCGCCTCCACGGCGGCGAACGCGGCCAGGCCGTACTCCCGCTGGATCTCGTCCGCGTGCTCGAAGCGAGTCATCCGCCGATCGACGTAACGCTTCACACACGACGGGTCGTCGATGCCCAGCTGCTCGGCCAAGTACTCGACCAGCTCGGGCGGAACGTCCAACGGGTCGGGCAGGAACACGCCCAGGTGGCGCACCGTGACCATCTGCACGGCGAAGCCGAGCCGGTTGTAGTCGCGGCGACGCAACGCAACCAGCCGTCGATCCTCGTCGTCCAAGTGGAAGAACCGCTCCAACTCCACCCGCGAGTACGAACCGAACCGGCCGTAACCCTCGTCCATCACCGCGACATGAGATCACCGACCAGCGCAACGCCGCTCACCCCGAGTCGATCCACCGAACGACGCCGACACCGCGACCGGTCTCACGGCGAACCTTCCCTTAGCGCTACTTTTCCCGGAGATGTTCCTGCACTGCCGGCTTTGCCGCCGCCGGTAGAGCCGAACCACTTCTGGAAAAGTCGGAAAGCGTTGCGGTTGCCGTAGCTGGAGCAGGCGTCGCCCTCGTCCGGGTAGGCAGC
>DAOSUG010000360.1:0-3278 GCA_035378545.1 Micropruina sp.
CGGCGTCCAGATCCCGCTCGAGCAGCGCGACCAGCGAGTCGAGCGCGGCGTCCGCGCCGTCGCCTTCTGCGGACAAGGTGACGACCTCGCCGTTCTTGGCACCCAGGGCCATCACGCCCAGGATGCTGCGGGCATCGACAGGGTTGCCGCCCTGCTTGGCGATGGTGACCGGAAGGCCGGTCGCTGTGGCGGCCTGGACGAAGATGGACGCGGGACGGGCGTGCAGGCCAACGGACGAACCGATAGCAACTTCACGGGTGGCCATGAATGACTCCTTTGTGCGAAATGGCCCAGTGGACCTGGGTGATGACCGGGCGGGGTGTTCGGTTGGTCGAGCGGCGCGGTCGCTGCCAATATATGGCGGTTCGCCAGGGGCCATCAAGCGAAACGCAGTTCTGGGCACGCTTGCAGACGAAGCCAAGGGTCCGGAAGGTCTTGTTCGTGAATACGCGCGTGTGCGACGGTATTTCCCGAGTACCACACAGCTCCTGACCGGTACACGTCAGGAGTTCGAATGATTGATTCTTGCACTATCGCCCGAAGGGGCCCGCGCGTGTTGCAGGTCGACGCAGCTGAGGGGGCTGTCGAGCCCGCCGTCATCGTGCTCGACATGCTCTGTGAAGCCATGCATGCCCTCACTCTTGGACGCTCCGCCGACGAGATCGTGTGTCGCTCGCTGGGTCGCGCGCTGAACGCTGACGCCGCGGTCACGATTGCGGTCCAGCCGGACGCGGCACCCTACGTCGCAGCCAGCTACCCGCGCACCGAGCGGGTGCGGGCCTTTGCCGCCGACCTGCTGCACGGCGAGCTGGTGGCGGGCCAGGAACAGTTCGTTCATCACTACGTCGAATCGGTCGGCCACGTGGCGGCGTTGTCGATGCAGGCCAGCGACGTGCTGCCCTCGGCCGGGCATGGCCGCGTGCTGGTCTACGTGCGTGCTACCCCCTTCGACGCCGGCGACCGCCTGCTGATGGATCGCGCCCGCGACGCGCTGGTGGCGTTGTGGCCGCACGCGGAGCGCTCGGTGCGGGCGGTCGAGGCCCAGCAATGGGTGCGTGACAAGGTGGACGATTCGTCCATGACCGAACGCGAGCTGCAGGTGCTGGGCCTGCTGGCCGAGGGTCTGTTGGCCACCTCGATCGCCTCACGCCTTCGACTGTCGCCGCGCACGGTGCACAAGCATCTGGGCAACATCTACCGCAAGCTCGGGGTGCACGACCGCCTGGTGGCGGTCAGCCTGGCCCGGCTGCAGGGGCTGGTCAGCGGCTACCCGACCAGCGCAGCCAGTCCGGTTCGTGCCGAGGCCGGCTGATCGGGTCTCAGGCGCTCTTCTCGCGCCGGTCGCTGCGGGCCACCTGGGCCCGCGACACCAACGTGGGCGCGACACCGTCGCGCACCACCTCTTCGGTGACCAGCACCCGGGCCACGTCATCGTCGCTCGGCACGTGATACATCACGTTGAGCAGTATCTCTTCGAGGATCGAGCGGAGCCCGCGGGCGCCGATGCCGCGGTGCAGCGCCATCTCTGCCACCGCGGCGATCGCCGTCTCGGTGAACTGCAGGTCGACCCCGTCCATCTCGAAGAGCTTGCGGAACTGCTTGATCAGCGCGTTCTTGGGCTCGACCAGAATGCGCACCAGCGAGGTGGAGTCGAGTGAGGCCACCGTGCTGATCATCGGCAACCGGCCGATGAACTCGGGGATCAGCCCGTACCGGTGCAGGTCTTCGGGACGCACCTCTTCAAACGGGTTGTTGGACGCCGCCTTGCGCACCGCCGCGTCGTTGTTGAACCCCAGCGGGCGCTTGCCGATGCGTGCATTGATGATCTCTTCGAGTCCGGCGAAGGCGCCACCGACGATGAACAGGATGTTCGTGGTGTCGATCTGGATGAAGTCCTGGTGCGGATGCTTGCGCCCACCCTGCGGGGGGACGGAGGCCGTGGTGCCCTCGAGAATCTTCAGCAGCGCCTGCTGGACGCCCTCGCCGGACACGTCGCGGGTGATCGACGGGTTCTCACTCTTGCGAGCCACCTTGTCGATCTCATCGATGTAAATGATGCCGGTCTCGGCCTTCTTGACGTCAAAATCTGCGGCCTGAATGAGCTTGAGCAGAATGTTCTCTACGTCTTCGCCCACATAGCCCGCTTCGGTCAGCGCGGTGGCGTCGGCCATGGCGAACGGCACGTTGAGCATGCGGGCCAGGGTTTGCGCGAGGTAGGTCTTGCCACAACCCGTAGGGCCGATCAGCAGAATGTTGGACTTGCCCAGCTCGACCGACTCTTCTTCGGCCGAGCGCCGGTTCGGCGGGGTGTTCGCCTGGGCCTGGACGCGCTTGTAGTGGTTGTAGACGGCCACGCTGAGGGCCTTCTTGGCTACGTCCTGACCGATCACGTACGAGTCGAGGAATGAGCAGATCTCGCGCGGCTTGGGCAGGTCATCGAGCAGGCCGACGTCGGCGGCCTCCGAGAACTCCTCCTCGATGATCTCGTTGCAGAGATCGATGCACTCGTCGCAGATGTAGACACCCGGACCCGCGATCAACTTCTTGACCTGCTTTTGGCTCTTTCCGCAGAACGAGCATTTGAGCAGCTCCGAGGTCTCTCCGATTCGCGCCACGACCCCTCCCTTCCGTGCAGGCCACACTAGCCCGCCAGGGCGCATCCGCAAGGGACGCGCCCCAGCGCGACCAGGTCAGGCGTCGAGGTCTTTGAGTGAGGTCAGAATCGCATCGACGATGCCGTACTCGACCGCCTCTTCGGCGGTCAGGTACTTGTCACGCTCGATGTCGCGGCTGATCTTGTCGACGCTCTGGCCGGTGGACTCGGCCAGCATGCCCTCCATCAGCGAACGGATGCGAAGAATTTCACGGGCCTGGATCTCGAGGTCGGAGCTCTGGCCGTAGCCGCCCTCGGTGGCCGGCTGATGAATCAGGATGCGGCTGTTGGGCAGCGCCAACCGCTTGCCCTTGGTGCCGGCGGCGAGCAACACCGCGGCGGCCGAGGCCGCCTGGCCCAGGCACACGGTCTGCACGTCGGGCTTGATGTAGCGCATCGTGTCGTAGATCGCGGTGAGCGCCGTGAACGAACCGCCGGGGCTGTTCAGGTAGATGCTGATCGGACGCTCGGGATCCATCGACTGCAGGCACAGCAACTGCGCCATCACGGCGTTGGCGATGTCGTCGCTGATCGGGGTGCCGAGGAAGATGATGCGGTCCTCGAACAGCTTGGTGTAGGGGTCGACGCGCCGGACGCCGTAGCTGGTGCGCTCCTCCCACTGCGG
>DAOSUG010000361.1:0-3276 GCA_035378545.1 Micropruina sp.
ATCCGTCACAGGCCGGTTACCCCCAGCAGCCCTACGGGCAGCCGCCGGCCCAGCAGGCGCCGTACGGTCAGCAGCAGACCTACGGGCAACCGCAGGCCTACGGCCAAGCCCCCACGCAGGACTCGCCGCAGCAGGCGCCCAGCCAACCCTCGGCCGAGTCGTACGACCGGGGCGAGGGCATCGGCCGGGCACCGTCGTCCGATCACCAGAACGAGCAGGACGGACGCACCCCGCGCGGCGACAACTGAGCCTCGATCGTCTGGTCAGGCGAAGCGAAAGGGCCGCCCCCGGTTGGGGGCGGCCCTTTCTTGGGTTCGGGTGGCTCAGCGCTGCCCGGCGTTGCGCTCGTCGAGGGAGACAGTCTTGGTGATCTTGTCGGCGAACGTCTGCTTCTTGGCGTCCCACAAGGGGAACAGCCAGCCGATCATGCAGGCCCACGAGTCGAGCAGGTGGCACACCGCACGCAGCACGGCCGTGTTGACCGTCGGAGTCTGGCCGCTGTCGGCCATCACCACGCGCACCTGGGCGATCTTGTGGCCGAACGAGTAGCCGGTGGTGGCGAGGCGGTAACCGGTGTTATAGCACCAGAAACCGAGCGTGAGCACGGTGCTCAGCAGGTTCGCCACGGATGACGTGCGGTCGGCAAAGATCAGTCCGATGATCATCGAGACCACGATCTCTGGAGCGACGAAGTCGATCAGGCCGCCCAGAGCGCGACGTCCCCAGGTGGCGAGCACCGGGCCCGAGGGGGTATAGGGGTTGGGCTGGTAGCCACCGGGTGCACCGTACGGCGAAGGGGCCCCGTAGCCGGCGTTGGGAGCCCCGTAGGGGGTCTGGGCACCCAGGCATGGATGAACTATTCGATCCGCAAAGCCGACCGTATCATCGGGGTTCTCGCCGACGAAGCCGGGTTCGAGTACGTCAACATGGATGATGTCCTCCGCGGGCACGAGCAGTGTACCGAGGAAGAGGCTATGAACGGGATCAAGGGTGTGATCTGGGCGACCGACCCCGGTTCTTACCACCCGAACCGACTCGGCCACGAGCTCATGGCCGACCGTATTCAGGGGCAGATCGAACTCGACGAACCGTCGACCCACATCATCGGACCGAACGTCACTCTGACGCAGAAGTTCACCTTCTCGGGGCGCAGGGTCACTGTCAACGTCGGATGGCCGGGCAGCCATGTCGTCACGACCCTGATCTCACCTTCGGGTGTGCGCTACACCCGTGACGACGCACGGGATGCCGCACACACGAACGGGCCGACATGGGAGACCTTCACGATTGAGGACCCCGAGCCCGGCGAGTGGACGATCGAGATGTTCGGCGCTGATGTTGACCCCGAGGGCGAGCCGGTGGACCTCGTAGTCACCGACACTCCGGACTGGAACGCCGAGCCGGTCGCTGACATCAATGTCACCCGGATCGACGACGACACCTACCGCTTCGATGCGACCGGTTCCACCGACGCCGATGGCGAGATCACGGGCTACGAGTGGGACTTCGGTGACAGCGTGACCATGGTCCCGGGCGCCGTCGTCGAGCACACCTTCGCGCCGGGCGACTTCAAGGTCGCGCTGGTGGTCACCGATGACGACGGCGGGCTCGACCTCACCACGACCGAAGGGACCATCACGGTCGCCGAACCGAATCGTGCCTCCGACATCGTCATCCGATCAGGGACGCAGTTCACCAATCAGCTGCAGATCACTGGCGACACCTTCATCGACGGAAACCTGCAATGCAACAGCGCAGCCACGATCGACGGGCGGCTCACGGTGGCTGGCACCCTCCACCTCACCAACGATTGCGCGATCGAAGGCGACGTGATCGCGACCGGAGATGTCACCCTCGACAGCCGGAGCAGCATCACCGGCGACCTCACCTCCGCCGGGTCGATCCAGATGCAGTCCAGCTCCACGGTCACCGGAACCATCGCAGTCACCGGCGCACTCACAATCATCGACGGTGTCAGCGTCGACGCGCTCATCGCGTCGGGACACATCGGGGCCGTCGAGCTCCAACATCCTGTCCTGACTGTCACCGGGCCGGTGCAGGAGGCGACTGAGGTCGCGACGACGACCATGTGGCGGCATTGGCTGAACACCCTCGCCCGGCAGAGTGGCGCACCGCCGTGGAGCCCAGGGCTGTCTGCCTCGCCCGGTTGCACCATCGCCCCCTGGACAATCAATGCCGCAGACGTGGTGGTCACCGAGTCTCTGGCGATCGACGCGCGCCGCACGGCGACGGGATGCTCGGCCATCCAGATCCAAGGCACATCTCTCACGCTCTCGTCCGACCTGTCCCTTTACGTCGACTCGTTCGCCGCCAGCAACGGACTGCGCGTGCGCTCCGCGGATGGCGACGCACACCGGTTGCGAATCATCGTCACCGATGGCGTCCCGTCCTGCGCGAACAACACGATCCGCCTCATCGGCGACACGGACATCGACCCGCTCATCAACCTCGACCTGACAACTCCCGGTGGCGTGAACATTCACGGAAACGCGTCGCTGAACGCCCGAATCGATGCCGGCTGCTTCGCGACGAGCGGAAAGGTGAGACTGGGTGTCAGCTGATCCACCGCGCAGCCGGAGTCGGGCGCGCAACGCCCTCCATCTGCTCTGGGTACTCCCTCTCGCCGGGGTGCTGTCGATGTTCCCCATCGCACTCGCATCGTTCAGCCTCTGCGGGATCGGCTGCTACTCACCCGGGTTCATCCGATACGAAGAGTTGCCGCTGGCGGTCCTGATGTGCGCGATCGGCGGACTCATAGTGTTCCTCGCCGTGCAGCTCGTCCCGTGGACACAGCGCGCCTGGACCAGACTGCTCGTCTCCATACCCGCGGGCCTGCTTTGGGGAGGTATCTGGCTCCTGCTCAGCCTCCACGCGTTCGACCCGATGTCGCCCATCTTCGGACGCTAGATGTACTTCCCCGTGACGTTGTGAACGCGGGCTGAGGGGGTCTGGCCGCCGATCCCGGTGTGGGGTCTGTGGTGATTGTAGTGATGCAGCCAGGTCTCGTAGGCCGCGGCTCGCTCTGCTTCGCTGGCGTAGGGCTTGGCGTAGGCCCATTCGGCGGCGAGGGTGCGGTTGAAGCGTTCGACCTTCCCGTTGGTCTGCGGCCGATACGGCTTTGTCCACTTGTGCTTCACACCGTCGCCGAGCGCGTCCGCGAACGCGTGTGACCGGTAGCACGCGCCGTTGTCTGTCATCACGGCGGTGACCGTGACTCCGAGGCTCGCGAAGAACGCGTTCGCGCGGGTCCAGAAC
>DAOSUG010000362.1:0-3273 GCA_035378545.1 Micropruina sp.
CCGCCGAGTACGCCGCGGGGGGAGCGTCCGCGATCTCGGTGCTGACCGAGCGGCGCCGCTTCGGTGGTTCGCTGGAGGATCTGGTGGCCGTCCGGGCCTCCGTCGACGTGCCGGTGCTGCGCAAGGATTTCATCGTCACCGATTACCAGCTGTGGGAGGCGCGGGCCGCCGGAGCCGACCTGGCGCTGCTGATCGTGGCCTCCCTGAGCGATGCCGAACTGGCGCGGCTGATGGCGCTGGCGCAGCAGCTCGGGCTGACCGCCCTGGTCGAGGCGCACACCGCCGACGAGGTGCGCCGGGCGCTGGACGCCGGGGCGTCCCTGCTCGGGGTCAACAACCGCAACCTGCAGACCCTCGAGGTCGACCTGCGGCAGTTCGAACGGCTGGCGTCGCTGATTCCGTCCGGGGTGGTCAAGGTGGCCGAGTCGGGCATTCTCTCGACCGCGGACGTCGCGGTGGTCGTCGAGGCGGGCGCCGACGTGATCCTGGTCGGCGAGGCGCTGGTCCGGCACGGCGACCCGCGGCAGGCGGTGCGCGACTTCATCAGCACCGGCTCATGAGGGACGGCTCTTCGTTCCGGCGCGCAGCGACCGAACCACCCCTCGAGAGCCAGAAGGGTCACGAACCCGAGCCTTTGGGTATTCGCACCCATCCCGCGTAACGCGGACAGCCTGAGCGGGAACTACATGGCATGAGACGCATCGCCGGTGACCGGGACCGCGCCTGGCTCGAGCAACTATTCGACGTTCACAGCCGGCAGCTGCGCGCTTTCGCTGTCCGCAGAGTCGGTCTGGACGCCGCCGACGACGTTGTCTCAGAGGTGTTCGCAACAGCCTGGCGTCGGCGCAGCGACGTTCCCGAACCGGCACTCGCCTGGTTGTTCCAAACTGCGCGGCACATCGTCTTGCACCAAGTCCGCAGCGCCAGCCGCCGGGTGGCTCTGCATGCCACCGTCCGAAACCAGCGGCAGCCGGCCGCTGCACCGTCCGCCGAAGACGCGGCCCGCGTGTTGATCGAGGCCGTGCTGGACGAACTGCCGGCCACCGAGGCCGAGATCCTCCGGCTCACCGTGTGGGATCAGCTCACGCCCTCGGAGATCGCCGTCGCCCTGTCGATCACCCCGGGAGCGACCCGGACCCGGCTGATGCGGGCGCGGCAACACGCGCAGGAAATCTACGAAGCGACTCTTCTCGCCGATGTCGCCGACCCCACCATGTCCGCTGAGCGCAGCGCGTCCCAGCCCTGAGGAGTGACCATGTCCCTGTTGTTCCACGAGTCCATGCGAGACGGCGACCCGGCGGCGGGCTTGGCGTCGTATTCACCCGACCAACGCCGCGAGATCCTCGACGCTGCGGTTGACGCAACACCGCCTTCCCCACAGCGGCGCTCACGCATCCGCGTCCTCCTCGCAGCGTGTGCCGCGCTGGTCGTCGCCGGCCTGGGCTACCAGTCGGTAACCGCGAGTGTCGGCGCCGCGCAAGCGACGGAGGTGCTCACTCAAGCCGCCATCAGCGCATCGGACCCGCACGCCAAGCAGGGGCAGTACTGGGAGATCACCCGGATCGGCACCACCCTCTATAGCGACACGCAGGACCGCTGGTTCATCGTCCGCACCACTGGCGTCGACTATGTGGCGGTCGATGGAAAGCGGCCGAGTTGGTTCGTGCGAGGAGGCGCTCGAACTGTTCGACAGCTTGCCGGCACCCCGTCGGACGATCCGGTCACCTGGGCGCCCCGCGAAGCATGGACGACGAACCTGGCCCCGGAGCAGAAGCCCGCCTGGTGGAGTGAACCATCACCGTCATGGCTTGCCGCATTGCCTCGCGACACGACCGCGCTTCGCGAACGGCTATACACCGACACCCGTGGCCACGGGACCAACCCAGACGACGAAGCGTTCGTGTACGTGGCCGACGTGCTGCGCTCCGGCGTCGTGCCTGCTGATCTGCGCTCGGCGCTCTACAGCGTGCTCAAGACCATTCCCGGCACCGTCGTCGTCGATCGGCAGGTCACACTGGAGGACGGCCGCAGCGGCGTGGCGATCGGCCGCAACGACATCTTCGGCACCCACAACGAGTTCGTGATCGCTCCAGGTACCGGCGAAGTGATCGGCGACCGCAGTTTTATGCGGTTGACTCCGCTCGTGGGCGAGCGCATCACGCTCAGTACCGGAGTCCAGCGGCGGCTGGTCGACTCGGTGCCGCAGGACGTGCAGCGCATCGCCACCCGGCAGACCTGCAAGGTAGTCACGGGCGAGGTCGTCTGCGACTGAACCTCCAGCGACCTCGATCGGTGCTGCGCAACTGGCTACCGTGTCGGATGTACCAGCGGTGGGCGCAGCCACTGGGAGATGCTCCGGTTGCGTAGAGTGGAGCGTCCGCACCCAGACGAACCGAGGATTCACCGTGTCGTTACCCGATGCCGCAGGGCATTTCGAGATCTTCGGGGGCAAGTACGTTCCCGAAGCCCTGTACGCCGCTCTGGCCCAACTTGAGGCAGAGTTCGATCGGGCCATGGACGACCCCGCCTTCTGGGCGGAGCTGGACGATCTTCGGCGCAACTATTCCGGCCGCCCCACCCCGCTGACCGAGGCCAAACGGTTCGCCGAGCACTGCGGCAACGCGATCGTGCTGCTCAAGCGTGAGGACCTCAACCACACCGGCAGCCACAAGATCAACAACGTGCTGGGCCAGGCGCTGCTGACCAAGCGGATGGGCAAGACCCGGGTGATCGCCGAAACCGGCGCGGGCCAGCACGGGGTCGCCACCGCCACGGCTGCGGCGCTGCTCGGCCTGGAGTGCCGGGTCTACATGGGCAAGGTCGACACCGACCGCCAAGCGCTCAACGTGGCCCGCATGCAGTTGCTGGGCGCCGAGGTGATCGCCGTCGAATCCGGTAGCCAGACGCTGAAAGATGCGATGAACGACGCGATGCGCGACTGGGTCGCCAGCGTCGATTCCACCCACTACCTGATCGGCACCGTCGCTGGGCCGCACCCGTTCCCGAAGATGGTCCGCGAGTTCCAGCGGGTGATCTCGACCGAGACCCGGGCCCAGGTGCTCGAACGGTTCGGACGCCTGCCCGACGCCGTCACCGCCTGCGTGGGTGGCGGATCCAACGCGATGGGAATGTTCGCCGACTTCGTGCACGAGCCGACCGTCGCGCTGTACGGCTTCGAGGCCGGCGGCGACGGGGTGGAGACCGGACGACACGCGTCCGCGATCCACGGTGGCTCGGTGGGCGTGCTGCACGGCATGCGCACCTACATTCTGC
>DAOSUG010000363.1:0-3264 GCA_035378545.1 Micropruina sp.
CCAGCCGCACCGGAGTGCCGTTGACCGAGACCTGGTGCCGCTCGATGTCCATACGGACACCGTGCGCTTCCACCACATCCGGCATCAGCTCGGTCTCCTGCCCACGGCGCAGCACCGCCCGGATCCGGGCGATCGTGGACAGCACCTCGCCGAGCTCGCTGGCGCCGTGAACGGCCCGGCCGAGCACGCCCCGGGTGGCGTAGTCGAGATCGCTGTCGCGGAAGAACCCGCCGTCGATCACGTCGTGTGCGTCTCTGCCGAGCCTCATGGCGATTCCCCTGTCGATGCCGGTGCGATCCACCCCTGCCGGCGGATCCGTTCGAGTGCCATCCCACCGTGGCGAGGCGTGCGAGGGACTGACCGAAATGACCAGTTCAGCCGGAGGGCCGGCTCGGTTGTGCGGTGGGCTCGAGCAGGGCGGCGATCAGGGTGTGCTCCAGCCAGTCGCGGAACTGATCCACGCTGTAGTCGAGGCGCCGGGTGAGCAGATCGAACGTCTCGGGGCTCGCGATCGTCCACGCGGTGTCGATCGCGGCGGCCCGGCTGAGGCCGTCGCGCAGCGCGGTCGTGGGGATGTCGCCCACGATCCGGGTGAAGGTCCGGTGACGCAGAAGCTGCAGTTCGTCCCAGTCGGCCGCGATCTCTGGGTCGACCACCGCTGCGTCCCGGTAGAGCGTCCAGCCGAGAGCGGCACGCTCGGCGATCGTGGCCACCAGCCGTGCGAGCCCGGCCAGCCGTTCCTTTGGCGGCAACCCGGCCAGTCCGGCGGCGGCGTCCTCGGGGGTTGTGGCCCGGCCCGCCAGGGCGTTCTCGAGGTAGCCACGCAGCAGTCCGCGCTTATTGCCCCAGGCGAGGTAGAGCGTCTGAACGGACACCCCGGCGGCGGCGGCCAGCCGCGTGACCGTGGTGCCGGTGTAGCCCCGCGCTGCGAACTCCCGCTCGGCGGCCTGCAGGAGTCGGGCCCGGGTGTCGGTGCGCAGGGCGTCGCCGACCTGCTTCTGGCGACTGGGGCGGCCCGCGTCGACGGATTCGTCCTTGGTCATGGACAGCATCGTAGTTCATGTTTTAGAGTGCCGTTCTATAGCATTTGAATGGCATTCAAAAGCAACTGCGAAGGAGGTGTGGACGTGACTCGTATCGGGCGGGACAAGCCCTGGCGGCGACCGGGGCGGGTGGCGTACGCAGCACACCGCTGGTCCGCGTTCAGGCGGCCTGCGGTGTCCGTCCATCCGATGCCGGCCGACGTCCTCAAGCAGCAGGACGTGGCCGTGCGAATGCGCGATGGGGTCACCCTGCGGCTGAATCTCTACCGGCCGGCCGGGCCGGAACTCGCCCTGCCCGTGCTGCTCTCGGCCCACCCGTACGGCAAGGACGCCGTACCGGTCAGGAGGGGCCGCCGGTGGCGGATCAACCCGCAGTTCCGGATCATGAACCAGCCGGCCCCGGTGCGGATCTCGGATCAGACCAGTTGGGAGGCGCCCGACCCGGTCTGGTGGGTGGGGCAGGGCTACGCGGTGATCAACCTGGACGTTCGCGGCGGCGGACGCTCCGAGGGTCGCGGTGCACTGTTCTCTGACCAGGAAGCCGACGACATCGCCCAGGTGATCGCCTGGGCGGCGGCGCAGCCCTGGTCGAACGGCCGCGTGGGGATGCTGGGCGTGTCCTACCTGGCCATCTCCCAGTACAAGGTCGCCGCGCGCAACCCGCCGGCGCTGAAGGCGATCTGCCCGTGGGAGGGATTCACCGACCCCTACCGCGACTTCTTCAGCCCCGGCGGCGTCGTCGAGGACGGTTTCGCCCGGATCTGGCTGTTCCTCAGTTCGCGGGTGGCCAGGTTGAGCACCGACCTCGAGGTCGAGCGTCAGCGGCATCCGTTGCGGGACGCCTGGTGGGAGTCGCTCACCCCCGACCTGGCGGCGATCACCGTCCCGATTCTCGAGTGCACCAGCTTCTCCGACGCCAATCTGCACAGCGGGGGATCGATGCGAGCCTTCCAGCAGGTGGCCTCCGTGCATCGCCACGCGTACGCGCACCGCGGGCCCAAGTGGGCGACCTTCTACGGCGAGGACGCCCGACAGCACCAGCTCGCCTTCTTCGACCGGTACCTCCGCGACCGGCCGGCGCCCGAGCCGGCCCGCCTGCGGCTCGAGATCAGGGATCGGCGCGATCACGTGGTGGAGGTGCGGGACGAGCAGGAGGGGCCGCTCGGCCGCACGCAGTGGCGGTGGCTCCACCTCGGCGCGGACGGCGTGCTCAGCGACACCGAGACCGCGGCCGGCACGGTGACGTTCGGCCTCAGAAGTCACGCCGCCGCGTTCGACTACCGCTTCGCTCAGGACACCGAACTGACCGGTCCGATGACCCTGCGGCTCCGGGTGGCGACCCTGGGGGCGCGTGATCCCCGACTGTTCGTCGGGGTGGAGAAGTGGGCGTCCGGGGCGCCCGTCCCCTTCGAGGGCTCGTACGGGTACGGGCGCGATCACGTCGCGCAGGGCCGGCTGCGGCTCGCCCTGCGCGAACTCGACCCGCAACGCAGCGCACCCCACCAGCCCGTCCACGCGTTCCGCAGGGTACTACCGGTGCGCGACGGCGAGGAGGCCGAGGTGCTGATCCCCTTGAGCCCCTCGGCGACCATCTTCCACGCCGGCGACCGGCTTCGGCTGCTGATCGCCGGCCGCTACCTGCAGCCGCGCAACCCGCTGTTCGGACACTTCCCGACGCACTATCGGCCAAGCGGAGCCGGCCGGGCCACGATCGCCTGGGCACCCGGCGCACCCTCGGCCCTGGAGATCCCCGTCATCCCGCGCGCGCCGAGCGAACTGAACATTTCGGACAGGGCCGCCGAGGCGAACCACCCGGACGCTTGATGCACACCTCTCATCACCACCAGGAGGACCCGTGGAGACCATGACACCCGTTCGCCAGGATCCCGCACCATCGGAGACCGCAGCCACCCCGAGGGGCGTGCCGGCCTACGCCTGGGGCTACAACGTGCGCGCCGGACTCGGCCTCGGCCACACTGCGCGGGTCCTGACGCCCACTCCCCTCCGGCTGCCGAAGGGGACCGTCGACGTGCAGGGAGGGGTGAACTTCAGCATCGCCCTGACCCGGGGCGGGAAGCTCTATGCCTGGGGCGGCAACCAGTACGGCCAGTTGGGTGACGGCACGACGTCCGTGCGCTGGGTCCCGACGCGGGTCGCGCTGCCGAAGGGGACCACGATCTGCTCGATCGCGGTCGGCACCGACCATGTGGTGGCGACCACT
>DAOSUG010000364.1:0-3263 GCA_035378545.1 Micropruina sp.
CGCGCAGGCGCTCAGCGACACCGACAGGGCGATGCCGAGCGCTGCGGTCAGGGCTGCCCGCACCCGGGCTGTGGGGCCGATGCGTCGAGGTCGTGCTGAGGTCACGTAGAACACCGTAGGGGGCGCGTCCGACAGGTTCGTGCGGCTGGGCCGAGTGTCGGCCAGTCGGTGCCGGCGCTACTTCCAGAGCGTGGCGATACCGAAGGCGGCTGCCATGCAGCCCATGCCGATCAACACGTTCCAGCCACCCAGCTCGCCCATGAACGGAATCAGGTGGCCGGCGATGTAGTAGACCACCAGCCACAACACGCCGAACAGGCCGACGGTGATGAACGTGGGCGGCACCCACCGGCGGCTGCCGGGGGCGGCGACGCGGCGCTGGCGATCCTTGCGCGCCTCGACCGCGGCGTCGGCAGAGCTCTGCTTCTTCTTCTCCGCGGCCTGCTTGCGCGTTCTGGACTCCGGCATGGGGTCCACCTTACCGTCCCCGGCGCTCGAGGTCTCCGCCGCAGCGTGGGTCCTAGACTCGGCGCATGGACGAGTGCAGCGCATGAGGCGCCCGTTGGCGCGGGCCCGGCTGTCGCTGCGCCGGGCGTCCAAGCGTTCCGGCGAGGTGCAGCTCGTGCGCCGGCTGCTCAGCATCGCCGTGTGCCTGTTCGCCGGCTTCATGATCGCCACCAGCGCGATCAACGCCGGCGGCACCGACCTGCGCCCCAACCGCAACACCGACCTGGCCGGGCTGGTCGGCTCCGAATCCAAGCGCAACCAGGAACTCGCCGACAAGGTCGCCGCCCTGCGCAAAGATGTGGACTCGCTCGCCAAGGGCGATGGCGGCGGCGTGTCCGAGCGGGCGATGGCCGAAGCGGCCGCGCTGGCCGGCCAGACCCCGGTGCGCGGGCCGGCGGTCGCGGTCGTGCTGGACGACGCACCGTCCGGTGTGCATCCGGCCGGGGTCAGCGCTGAGCTTTTGGTGGTGCACCAGCAGGACATTCAGGCCGTGGTGAACACGCTGTGGAGCGGTGGGGCCGAGGCGATGACCATTCAGGGCCAGCGGGTCACCTCGCGCACCGGCGTCAAATGCGTCGGCAACTCGGTGGTGCTGCACGGGGTGCCGTACGCACCGCCGTACGAGATCGTTGCGATCGGTGACCAGGGCAGGCTCGAACAGGCACTGGCGAGTTCTGCCGCACTGCAGATCTATCGGCAGTACGTCGACGCGTACGGCCTCGGCTACAGCCAGCGGCGCGAGGCCGAGGTCACCATGCCGGCCTATCGTGGCAGCCTCGACATCGAAGCCAGACGCATCGGCTGAGCACGCCCGCGATGAGGGACAATGCAGCCATGGCCCGCGTTCTGGTGATCGACAACTACGACTCGTTCGTCTACAACCTCGTGCAGTACCTGGCGCAGCTGGGTGCCGAGGTCGACGTGTGGCGCAACGACGACGAGCGGTTCGCCGCCGACGACTGGGCAGAGGGCTACGACGGGGTGCTGATCTCGCCCGGCCCGGGCACGCCCGAATCGGCGGGCGTGTGCGTCGATGTGGTCAAGTCCCACGGCGGACGGGTGCCGATCTTCGGCGTCTGCCTCGGCCTGCAGTCGATCGCGGTGGCCTACGGCGGCGTGGTGAACCGGGCGCCGGAGTTGCTGCACGGCAAGACCTCGGCCGTGGTGCACGACGGCACGGGCGTGTTCGCCGGCCTGCCGAGCCCGTTGACCACCACCCGGTACCACTCGCTGGCGCTCGACCCGGCCACGGTGCCGGACGAGCTCGAGGTCACGGCCCGCACCGAATCCGGGGTGATCATGGCGGTGCGGCACCGCAGCCTGCCGGTCGAGTCCGTGCAGTTCCACCCCGAGTCGGTGCTCACCGAGGGCGGTTACCAGATGTTGGCCAACTGGCTGGCCGCCTGCGGTGACGCCGGGGCGCCCGCGCGGGCGGTGGGCCTCACGCCCCTGATGGCCCTGCGCTGAGAAGGCGCCGATGGAGCGACCAACGACGTCCTACGGGGTCTCGGACGGCTCCGGCGTGGCCGTTTCGGTGTCGGTCGGTGTCGGCGACGGCGAGGGGCTCGGAGTCGGCGGCGCCTTCGCGAGGGTCAGCGTGATCGTCGCACTGCGCTTGATCTGCTCGCCGGCCGCCGGGTTCTGCTGAAACACCCGTCCCGGTGCGAGTTCGGTGGTCTCGGCCTCGGTGAACTTGACGCTGAGCCCCTCGCGATCGGCCTGGGCCTGCGCGGCCGAGCGGGTCTGCCCGTAGAAGTTGGGCACAGTGCCGGTTCCGGGGGCGTAGGTGAGCGTGATCGGGGTGTCCAGGGCCACGTTCGCGCCCGCGGTGGGCTGCACGCTGAGCACCGAGTTGGCCTTCGCCGTGGACGACTCGTCGACCACGCCGGTCACCTTGGTGAACCCGAGGTCGGCAAGCGACTTCTTGGCGTCGCTGAGCGACTTGCCCACGAGATCGGACGGAATGGTCGCCTTCTTCGGCCCCGCGTTCACCTCGATCGTGACGGTGGAGCCGACCGCGACCTTCACCCCGCCGACCGGATTCTGATTGGTCACCCGGTTCAGGCTCGCGTCGTCCGGGCCGGTCACGGACTGCACCACCACGACGAGCTTGGCCTCTTTGATGGCCTGCTCGGCGGCGTCCTGGCGCAGGTCGAACACGTTCGGCACCGCCACGGTCTCGGTGCGGGCATCGGGGTTGAAGAACAGGTAGGCGCCGTAGCCGAGGCCGATCACCAGCAGGAACGCCACGATGCCCCAGATCCAGGCCCCCTTGCGCCGCGGCTGCTCGACGGCACGCTGGGGCACGGTGCCGTCGTCGGTGTCGTCCGTCGAGTCGGGGGTGACCGGTGAGCCGGACGGGGGCAGCACGCGGGTGGCGTCCATGGCGCCGGCGGCCACCGGCACCGCAACCGGTGCGGTCGCCTTCACCGCATGACCGGCCAGCAGCCGGTTGATGTCGTCGCGCATGTCGGACGCCGTCTGGTACCGGTCGGCGGGATCCTTGGCCAGCGCCTTGAGCACGATCGCGTCCATGCTCGAGGTGACCAGCGGGTCGAGCTGACTGGGCGGTACCGGCGTTTCACGCACATGCTGGTAGGCGACCGACACCGGCGAATCCCCCCGGAACGGCGGCTGCCCGACCAGCAGTTCGTACAGCAGACAACCGGCCGAATAGATGTCCGAGCGCGAGTCGACGGTCTCACCGCGGGCCTGCTCGGGCGACAAGTACTGCGCGGTGCCGATCACGGCCGCGG
>DAOSUG010000365.1:0-3244 GCA_035378545.1 Micropruina sp.
CACCCCGATGCTGGTGGTGCACGGCGACAAGGACTACCGGGTGCCGATCGGCGAAGGGCTTCGACTGTGGTGGGAACTGCTCAGCCGCTCACAACTCGCACTGGACGAAGCCGGACGCACGCCGCACCGCTTCCTCTACTTTCCGGACGAGAACCACTGGGTGCTGAGTCCGCAGCATGCCGCGATCTGGTACGCGACGGTGTCGGCGTTCCTGTCCCAACACGTGCTCGACGAGCCCTCGGACTACCCGGAGTTGCTCGGCTGAACCGAACTACACGAAGGCTTCTCGCTCCATTCGCGGCGCGCTGGCACACAACGGGACCGTTCTTGATGCAGGTCCGACGTCGATGTGCACCCGGCCCCGGCCCAGAGATTGATAAGGGGTGGGTTTTGGTACCGACTGCTGTACCAAAACCCACCCGCTCTCGCAGGTCGTACCAACGGGGCTTCCCTGACCGATGTCGCGCGGTACCCCGAGATCCCGGGCAAGTGCCGGATGACGATTTGCCACGGGTCGAGACCCTCGTGGGCAACGGTCTCGACGCTCAACCGACAGATTGTGTGTGATCAGCGCTGCCCCAAAACGGAACCGCCACCGATACCGGTCGCCCGACCGTTAGCGTGGTCCCATGGACGGGCAGGAGCCTCCGCGCTCGATCAGCGAACACGAGTACGAGGACCAACTCGAACCGACCCACCTGATCCGGCGCTCGCATGTAGTGCTTCGGGCCGGCACGATGATGCTCGGGGCCGGCACCAGCGCGCTTCGGGTGCGTGAGGTGATGGCCGCGGTGGCTCGCACCGTGGGCGTCCAGCAGATCGATGCGCAGGTGACGTTCACCCAGGTGGTCGTCACGATCGGACGGCGCGGCATCTTTCGCACGCAGGTGGGCGAGACCCGTCCCAGCGTCAACGCCGACCGGATCGCCCTCCTGCACCAGTTCTCGCACGACCTGCCCGAACGCGAGCGCGCGATCGACGTCGAGGCTCGACTGGACGCCATCGAGGACAGCCCCCGCCTCTACCCGGCCTGGATGCTGGTGATTCTGGTCGCGTTGGCGTGCGCCTCCGTCGCCGTGCTGAGCAACGGCGGGTGGCGCGAGGTGCTCGCGGTGTTGCCCGCGTCCGCCGTCGCCTACGGGCTGCATCGGCTACTGACCCGGCTCGAGTTCAACCTGCTGGCCGTGGTGCTCACCTCGGCCGCGGTCGCGTCCGCGCTGTACGTCGCCGGCGCCGACCTGATCACGCTGGCCGTCGGGTCGCCGAGTGACCGTTTCGCGGCTGGTTTCATCTGCGCCTCCATCTTTCTGATTCCGGGCTTCCCCCTGGTCACCGCGGGTTTGGATCTGACCCGGCTCGATCTGGACGCCGGCATACCCCGGCTCAGCTATGCGGCGATGGTGGTGCTGGCGATCGCCATCGGCGTGTGGCTGGTGGCCTCGATCACCGGCGTGTCCCCGGTTCCGGTCGGCCCGATCGAGGGTGATCCGGCCCTGGTCTGGGCGGCCCTGATCATCGCCAGTTTCTTCGCGGTGTTCGGCTGGGCGACCATGTTCAACGTGCCGCTGGGCACTGCGGTGGCCTCGGGAGTGGTGGCGATCGTCGGCAACGTGCCGCGGCTGCTGCTGCTCGAGAATGGCATCAAACCGCACGTGGCCACGTTCGTCGGCTGCGTGATCATGGGCCTGGGCTGCGCGGTCGTCGCGTACTGGTTTCACATGACCAAGATCATCATGACGGTGCCCACGCTGCTGGTGTCGATTCCGGGGTCCTCGGCACTGCGCACGCTGATCTACTTCGACCAGGCCGACATCACCGCCGCGATCGAGTCGGGGGTCTCGACCGTACTGGTCGTCGTGGCGATGGTCGCCGGCCTGTCCGGGGCCCGCATGCTGACCGATCCCGAATGGACCTTCACCCGCCCCGCGACCGGACGGACGATCTGAGGCAGCGGGCGTCAGCGACCGGACGGACGATCTGAGGCAGCGGGCGTCAGCACCTGGCCCGTCGAGCGTGTCGATCAGACCAGCGACTCCCCCAGCGCCAGCCACGCCAGCACCGCGAGATCGTCCGGATCGGAGAAGTCCGACGCCGCCACCCCGGCGAGCAGCCGGCGTGAGTTCTTGGCCGCGCACGCGGCCGCCGCCCGCGCCATCGGCCACTCCTCGGGGCACAGCTGCAGCAGACCGGTCAGCTGTGCCTGCTGGACGAGGTCCAGGCCCACCGGCTCCCCCGGCAGGTCGCCGCCCAGGGCGTTGATCAACCCGCCGAACAGCGGCCCGGCCACCTCCACACTGCGCAGGTTGAGCACGTTGAGTTCGAGCGCCACCCAGTCCGAACTGCTGGGTCGGGTGAGCAGTGCGACCGCGTCGGTGCCGGCGTCCACCCCGAGGGCCAGGCCGGCCAGCCAGGCCGCCAGCACCACACGTCCGAAACCCAGCTGTGGATGGATCAGGTGCAGCCGTCCGAGCGCCGCCCGTACCGGTGCCGCGTTGCCCGCGCGCTGCCCGCGGACGATGCCGGTGGCAATCGCCAACAGGTCGGGGTCGCGCTGCCAGTCATAGTCGTCCAGCCATGCCTGGGCCGCCTGCGGTTGGCTGATCAGGCTACGTCCGAGTGCTTCGACGACGACGAACGCCGCGGCGGCTTCCACGGGTTGATCGCCACGCAGTACCTGCGAGGCTCCGGCAGCCAGCAGGGTGTCGAGGGTCGGGGCGAACGACAGCGTCAGCGAGGTGAGCCCACGCGGTGAATGCAATGTCACGCCGGCCCGTCCGGCCCCACCCGTCACCTGGACGCCGTTGCCCTCAGCCCGTGCGGTCGCCGGCGGCTCAACGACCAGCGCCTGGTCGGGCTGGTGAAACTCCCAGGGCTGTCCGGCACTCAGTTCGAGCGGATTGAGCCAGGACGGCAGGCTGCACGCCATCGCGTCCAGGCTCGGATGCAGTTCGGCCCGCAGAGTTCCGACCCAGCGCCGTCCGGGGTCGAGTTCGAGAGGTGCCGGGGCCAGCGCGAAGCCGCCGGGGGTCGAGGAACTGGAGGGTTGATCCGGGGGCTGGTTCTGCAGCCACCCGGCAATGAGTCGCAGTCCGACCACCGGACCGGCGCGGTGCCGGGGCGCCACGCACAGCACACCCTCAGCACCTGCCGCCCAAACCCAGACCACCGCGGCCGGCTCGGGACGCACACGCAACTCCGGCGCCGCGACACTGCACCACCTGTCGTCCACCGGGTCGCGGACGAG
>DAOSUG010000366.1:0-3235 GCA_035378545.1 Micropruina sp.
GAGCCGCCGGCCTGCCCGGCGGCGGCGCGAGCTATGCCGAGCTGGGCGTCACCGTGCTGCACCTGCTCGCCGACCGGCTGGACGAGCCCACCGAGGTCGACCTGCGGCTTACCATGGCGGGCGACACGGCGGTGGCGGAGGCACGTCCGGGCACGCCCGAGATGACCTCGCGCACCCTCACCCCCGACGCCCTCGGCTCGGCCGATTTCGCCGGAACAGCGCGGGCGCTGGCGGCGCTGCGGCTGTCGCAGGTCGCCGCGCGCGAAGACCGGGCCGAGACCGTGATGGACCTGGCCGGCCTGCTGGGCGTGGCCCGACCCGACGACATCGATGTGGAGCGGCTGTGGCGGCCGCGCGGCCCGGCCGACTTTCTGCGGGTGCCGTTCGGGGTGGACGATGCCGGCAACCGGGTGTACCTCGACCTGAAAGAGAGCGCGCAGTTCGGCATGGGTCCGCACGGCATCTGCATCGGCGCGACCGGATCGGGCAAGTCCGAGATGCTGCGCACGCTGATCCTGTCACTGGCGATGGCGCATCCGCCCGACGACCTGAGCATGATCCTGGTCGACTACAAGGGCGGCGCCGCGTTCGCACCCTTCGCCGGGCTGCCGCACCTGGCCGGGCTGATCGACAACCTGGCCGACGACCCGCAGCTCACCACGCGCGCGCGGGCGTCCATTCAGGGCGAGGTGGTGCGCCGCCAGCAGTTGCTCAAGGACGCCGGCTCGTCCCCCTCCATCACCCACTACCGCCAGCTGCGCGCGGAGCGTCCGGACCTGCCGCCGCTGCCGCACCTGTTCGTGGTGATCGACGAGTTCGGCGAGCTGCTGACCGCAGAACCCGACTTCATCGACCTGTTCCTGCAGATCGGACGCATCGGCCGTTCCATCGGCGTGCACCTGCTGCTGAGCAGCCAGCGGATCGAGGGCGGCAAGCTGCGCGGCCTCGACACCTACCTCAGCTACAGGCTCGGCCTGCGCACGTTCAGCGAGTCGGAGTCGTCGGTGGTGCTCAACACCACCGACGCCTTTCACCTGCCCGCGCTGCCCGGCTACGGCTATCTCAAGGTCGACACCACGGTGTACACCCGGTTCCGGGCGGGCTACGTGTCGGGCCCGGCGCAGCAGCAGCAGCACGTGCGGGCGCTGGACGTCGCCCCCCGCCCCTACCTACTGCCCGCCTACAACGGCATCCGTACTGCGGACGAGCACGGCGACGGCGGCGAGCGGCCGCTGCAGTTGCACCGTCCGGACACCGGGGTGACGTTCGTGGAGGCGTCCGTGCAGCAACTGCGCGACGATGACCGGCTGACCCGTCCGATCTGGCTGCCGCCGCTGCCCGAACGGGTCGCGCTGGGCTCGCTGATCAGCGACGACACCCGGCTGCCGCCGCTGACGGCGGTGCTGGGGCTGACCGACGACCCCGCCAAACAGTCGCAGACCCCCCTGCTGGTCGACCTGACCGCGACCGGCGGTCACCTGGTCATCATCGGGGCCCCCCAGTCCGGACGCTCCACCGTGCTGCGCACGCTGGCCGTGTCGCTGTGCCTCACCCGGACGCCGCGCGAGGTCGCCCTGTACGGCATGGACCTGACCGGTGGCGGCCTGCAACGGCTGGAAGGGTTTCCGCATGTCGGCGGGGTGGTCACCAGGGGCAGCCGCGACCGCCTGCGACGGTTGCTCGAGGAGGTGTCGGTGATGCTGGTGCAGCGCGAGGCGGTGTTCGCCGAACGCGGTATCGACTCACTTTCGCAGCTGCGCACCCTGCACGCGCAGGGCCGGCTGCCCGAACTGCCGGCGGCCGACATCGTGCTGCTGGTCGACGGTTTCGGCGCGCTGCGTACCGACTTCGACGAGCTCGAGGAGCTGTTCACCGACATCATGCAACGGGCCGCCGGCTACGGCATTCACCTGGTGCTCACGATGACCCGGTTCAACGAGCTGCGGCTGGCGCACCAGGCCCTGTTCGGCAACAAGATCGAACTGCGACTGAACGATCCGGCCGACTCGAGCATCGACCGCAAGCTGTCGGCGGTGCTCCCCAAGGATTCGCCCGGCCGCGCCCTGCTGCCCGAGAAGAACCTGGCCCAGATCGCGCTGCCGGTGCTCGATGAGGTACCGGACGAAGAGGTCGCCGACGAGTTGCAGCGGCTGGCCCGGCAGGCGTCCCGGTCGTGGAGCGGCCCGGCGGCGGCACCGATCCGGCTGCTGCCCCTCGAGCTGTCGCCGATCGAACTGCCCGACCGGTTCGACGAGCCGGACGCGGTGCCGATCGGCCTGCGCCAGGACACCATGGAGGCCGCCCTGTGGGACTTCCTCGGCGAGGACCAGCACCTGGTGGTGTTCGGGGACACCAAGTGCGGCAAGACGTCCCTGCTCCGCACGATCGCCGCCGGACTGATGGACCGCTACACCCCCGACGAACTGGCGCTGGCGGTGATCGACATTCGGGGGCACGTGCCGTCCGCGATCGATGAGGCGTACCTGGCCGCACACGCCCGCAACGCGCAGCAGGCGCGCGGGCTGGCGTCGTCCATCGCCGCGGAACTGGAGCAGCGGCCCAACCGCAGCCCCGAGGAGCAGGCCCGCTCGCCGCGCGTGGTGGTGCTGGTCGATGACTACGACATCGTCAGCGCCGGCGGCACGGACCCGCTCGGGCCACTGCTGCCCTACCTGCCCAGCGCCCGCGATCTCGGCCTGCACCTGATCATCACCCGCCCCGTCGCCGGCGCCAGCCGCGCCATGTACGACCGGGTGCTGCAGGTCACCCGCGACACCGGCGGCTCGATGCTGCTGATGTCGGGCGAACGCAGCGAGGGCCAGCTGCTCCCCCGCGTCTACCCGGAACGCTTCCCCCCGGGTCGTGGCCGGTTCATCAGACGCGGCGAGCGACCGCACATCGTGCAGGTCGCCCTGCCCCCGCGCTGATGGGCCCCGCCCGCGGCCGCGGCCACCACCCGTCCGAGGCTTGGTTGCCGTTTTGACGCCTCACCGCCTGCGCGCAGGCAGTTGGGTGCCACGAAGGCGGCTACCTGGTAGTCACGTGCCACCAGGGCAGCGACCTGTGCGGATGCCGGCGCGCCCCAGCCCGTCCCCGGGCTCACGAGCGCGGCGGAAAGATCCCGTTCAGCGCGATGCACCAGTTGAGCGCCAGGTACGGCGGACGGTTCTCGTGCGGCTGGCCACCCTGGTTGGCCGCGATCATTCCCTGGTTCATCGCGACGCCGGGGGTGGCG
>DAOSUG010000367.1:0-3234 GCA_035378545.1 Micropruina sp.
GGTTCAGGTCCGTGTGTCCGAAAGGACGTGGAGGTTCAACTCCTCTCTCGCGCACAACGATGTATGGTCCCCTGACTACATCAAATCCCCTCTGACAAGGACTTCGGTCCTTCTCAGTTGTGGACTCCCATGGACACGGATGGCCTTCAGAGGCCTCCCATTCCCCACGTATTCCCCACGGTTCCCCACGTATTCCCCACGACATTCGGGGCGTGGGGAACGTTGTGAGGGTCGCCCCCTGTCCACCCGACCGTCCTTGAGCCCGTTACGGAGCGTGACGGGAGGGGCGCATCATGGGTAGACCACGGGCCAAGGTCAAGCGCGGCTTCGGTGAGGTCGGCCAGCTGCCGAGCGGGCGGTACCGGGCGCGCTACACCGGCCCCGACGGCAGCCGGCACAGCGCTCCGATCACCTTCGTCGCCCGGATCGACGCCGAGGGGTGGCTGGTCGACCAGGAACGGATGATCAGCCGCGGCGAGTGGGAACCGCCGGCCCGTCAGGTCCGGGAGGTTCACGAGGCACCCCTGCTGCTGGGTGAGTACGCCGCCACCGTGGTGGCCCGCCGGCGAATTCGACCGGGCACGGCGGTGCTGTTCGCGAAGTTGCTCCGATTGATCATTCTTCCGGCGTTCGCCAAGCGTCCCTTGGCCGAGATCACCACCGCGGAGATCTCCACCTGGTACGCCGCGATGCGGTCGACGCCCACCCAGCAGGCCAACGCCTACGGGCTGGTCAAGTCGATCTTTTAAGTTAAGGGAGCAGTCGAGGAGGTGAGCCCCTGCCGGGTCAAGGCCGGCACCCAGAAGGAACGCGCCCGCGAGATCGAGGTGCTCGCCGTCGACCAGCTCAACCGCTACCTGGCTGCCGTGCCCGAGGCGCGGCGGGTTCCGCTTTTCCCGGCCCGGGACGGGCACTCCCCGCTCAACGACAGCGTCCTGCAGGTCGCCCACAACAAGGGCAAGCGGCCATCGACACGCGCGCAGCTCGGCTTCACGCGCTGCGTCCTCGCGGCCAAGGGTGAGGTCCACTCGTCGAGGTCGATGAGGCGCCGCTCCTTGGCGAGCCACACCTCGGCGTCCACCTTGGCCATGAACACGGTCGGGGCGTACTGGCGCTGATCGCCGGGGCCGACGTAGCTGGCGTGGTAACCGCTACGGAGTCTCTTGATCGCTCTTCAGGTCCGGCGCCGCTGGGCGCCCATACTGCTGGTAGCAGTAGCCGTCCGCATTCTTGCTCTTCGCTGCTGTGAGTCCGCACCGGGAGCTGTCGGCCTTGATCATGCGGCACCGGGTGCCGGGGTCGTTCGGCACCCCACGTAGCACATCGACCTCCCGAATTCCGTTCCCTTAGCAGTCCGAAGACAGCCTACGTCAGCCCACTTCGCGACTCGAAGGATGAATGCAGCGGAGCACTAAACTGCCTAGTCAGAGAGCCGTAAAGCGCCTCAATCGGGCTAGATGTCACAGACCCCGCACTCACGAGTTCGAATCTCGTATCCTCTGCCAGTTGACGAGGGATCCACCATCGGGAACCTCTCGCGCGTGGAGAGTGGGCGAGGTGTAGTCCCGATTCCCGACCCGGTCAGCAGTCCGCGGTGCCTTCCTCTGGGTCAGGACGCACCCAGACGGACGCCGGCGTGGATTGCGGGGTGGCTATGCGTCGGCTCGCAGGGGATCGAGGGCGGCGAGCACGAGCTCGAGGCCGAACGCGAACTGATCCGCCGGGTCGTAGTCGGCGGCGACGAGCGCCGCGGCGGACTCGTTGAGGTAGGGGAACTGGTCAGGCGGGAGCTGGGGAAGGTAGACGTCCTCGACCATGTTCGCGAGCTCATGGGCTGAGTCGAACGGCAGGCTGGCTTCCTGCAGGGCGAAACCGTAGACATAACTGTCGAGCAGCCAGGTGGCGTGGGTCGTCATCAGGACTGGGAAGCCGGCCCTGCGCAGGCATGCGGTGACGGCTTCGCGGTGGTGGAGGTGCGCAGGCCCCGGTGATGTTCGCGAGTCCATCAGGACGATCGCCCACCGGTGGCGGGCGAGGACCTGCCGGGCGGACTCCGACCGCCGTCGCATCGCCGTCTGCCAGTCGGTGTCCTCGGGGGGGAGCTCGATCTCCTCGAACACGAGATCGATCATGGCGTCCAGGAGTTCGTCCCTGCTCTTCACGTAGTGGTAGAGCGACATCGCGCCCGCGCCCAGCGCGCCGGCCAGCCGGCGCATGCTCAGCCCTTCGATCCCCTCCTGATCGGCCAGCCGGATGGCCTCGAGCACCACCCGCCGCCTGCTCAGCCCCGCGCCCGACGTGACGTCGTGCTCTCCCTCGGCAGACACAGTCCTCCTCGCTCGTACGGCTTGACGATCGTACAGCGTACGTGCATAGTACAGCGTACGACGTACAGTGTACGAGTCGCGGGACCGCGACTCGGACGTGAGGAGGCCTCGATGAGAACCGGACAGCAGCCGAACAGCGGCGCACGCGTGGAGCACGGGACGGGTCCGGCCGGCGCGCCGACGATGCGGGCCGTCGTCCAGCACCGCTACGGCCCGCTCCCGGTGCTGGGGTTGGCCGAGGTCGGCATCCCGTCGCCCGGACGCGGCGAGGTGCTCGTCCAGGTGGGCGCGGCGTCGGTCCATCCGGGCGACTACTACGTCATGACCGGTGAGCCGTACGTGGTCCGCCTGGTGTTCGGGCTCCGCCGACCGCGTCACGGCATCCTCGGCAGGGACCTCGCCGGCGTGGTGTCAGCGGTCGGGGAGGACGTCACTGCGCTGCGTCCCGGCGACCGGGTGTTCGGCTGGAGCGCCGCCGGAGCGTTCGCCGAGTACGCCTGCATCCCTGCGGACAACCTCGTGCCCGTGCCCGCCAACCTCTCGGTCGTGAGCGCAGCAGCGGTACCGACCTCGGCCATGACGGCGCTCCAGGCCCTGCGCGACGTCGCGAGGATCCGGCCGGGCCAGACCGTCCTGGTCACGGGCGCGTCGGGCGGCGTGGGCTCCTTCGCCGTTCAGATCGCCAAGGCGTTCGGTGCCGAGGTGACGGGGGTGTGCAGCACCCGCAACGTCGACCTCGTTCGCTCGCTCGGGGCCGACCACGTCATCGACTACACGGCGACCGACTTCACCCACGGCCACGAGCGCTACGACGTGATCCTCGACAACGTGGAAGCCAGCCCCCTCGCGGCCGTCCGCCGGGCGCTGACGCCGGTCGGCACCCTCATCCCCAACAGCGGACGCGGCG
>DAOSUG010000368.1:0-3228 GCA_035378545.1 Micropruina sp.
GACGCCGAAGCCCTCAGCCCCACCCCACTACGCACTGCCCTGCACGACCGCGCCCAGGCAATCGCCGACCGCTACGCCTGACCCGGGGAAGCGGCCAGCACCCAGCCCTCCGGTTCCCAGCAGCCATAATGCGCCGCGACCGGATCGGCCTACGGGAACCCTCCGGGCAACCCGGGCCGGTGCACCGCCAGAGAGCGCAGCGAGAACCCCGCCATCTACCGCTGAAAGTCACACGCATGGCGAGCTGGTGTCCCGCTGAGACTGTCACGCAAACGGTCGTATGCGTGACGCGGATGGGAGAGAGATGCTGGTCGGCTACATGCGGGTCTCGAAGGCCGACGGGTCGCAGACCACCGACCTGCAACGCGACGCCCTCCTCATCGCTGGCGTCGACCCTGAGGCACTGTATGAGGACAAGGCCTCCGGCAAGAAGGACGACCGCCCCCAGCTGACCGGCTGCCTGAAAGCCCTCCGCGCCGACGACACCCTGCTGGTGTGGAAGCTCGACCGGCTCGGTCGAGACCTGCGCCACCTGGTCAACATCGTCCACGACCTCACCCAACGCGGCATCGGCCTGAAAGTCCTCACCGGGCAGGGGGCGGCCATCGACACCACTACCGCCTCCGGCAAGCTGGTGTTCGGCATCTTCGCCGCTCTGGCCGAGTACGAACGCGAGCTGATCTCTGAACGCACCATCGCCGGCCTGGCTGCCGCCCGTGCCCGCGGCCGTAAGGGCGGCAGGCCGTTCAAGATGACGCCCGCCAAAGTTCGCCTCGCTGCCGCATCGATGGGCAAGCCAGGCACCAACGTCGGTGAGCTGTGCAAGGAACTCGGCATCACCCGCCAAACCCTCTACCGGCACGTCTCACCCACCGGCGAACTCCGCGACGACGGCCACAAGATCCTCGACCGTCGGTGACGCAAGGCCCGGTCCGGCTGCGTACGACCCAGGTCGTGGCGCCGCTGACCTGCACCGCTCCCAACATCACGTTGGGCTTGTGGGATGCCGTCGGCAGGCGAAGATGAAAACGAGGGGCGTCGGCCTGTGACTCCTGGTGGCTAGCGCCGGGCGGTGCGGGAGCCGTGCCCGGTTCGTCTGCAGAATGCTCTTTCAGCGCTCGGCCGCGGCCCAGAACGTGTCGAGGAGTGTGTCGTCGACTGGGTCGAGACGGGCAGGGCTCGTCGCTGAGCCTCCAAGGGCGCTGGTCCGCAATCTGCGGACAGTCGTCCTCGATCTGGGCGGTCCTCGGTTCACGGGCGGGTGTGCGGTGATTCTGCGACGAAGCGGTCCACGTCCCCGGCCGCCGCCAGGCCGATGTCGTTGAGCCATGCGAAGGTGTGAGCGAGGGCGAGTGGCAGGTTGTTGACCTGGCAGTGGGCGTCGGCGCCGGTGTCGGGAGCGAACTCGATCAGCCGGGATTCGGGTCGACGTTGCCGGACGGCCTGATGCACCTGGTACGCCTGCCGGCGGAACTCTGCATCCTCGCTGGCCCCAACCAGGGCCAGCAGCGGGGCGTCGATCCGGGCCAGGTCGACGGGACCGACCGCCTTGAGGACCCGCAGTGCGCCGTGGATGCCGTCGGCGCCGAACTGTCGCTCGTACTTGGCCAGGGTGATCGCCCGGACCGGGTTGAGCCGGGCTGCGAGGCTGACCAGGAACCGTTGGGGTGCACCGTCGGGACGGCGCCGAATCACGGCAGGCAGGGCCTGTTGGAGGCCCGCGACCATGTCCGCGATCGGAGTCGAGGCAACCCAGGCGTCGACGTGGCCGTACCGTTCGACGTACATGGCGGTGAACAGGCCGCCACCGCTCCACCCGACCAGGATGGTGCGGCCACGATGGCCGCGTGCCCGGGGGAGGTGTGGCGTTGGGGTGTGCCCCAGCGCCCTTGTGCAACACCTACAACTTGGTGACGGTGCCGATGAAAAACGCGCCGCCCTACGGACTTCCCGATGGTCGTGAACTCACTCAACTGCCCAGAGTCGGTCGTGTGTTGACGCCCAGGGTCGTGATCTCGCTCAACTGCCGATGTGCGGTCTTTCACCGCTTGAGACTATGATCCAGCAGCAGCCGGCAATCACCTGTCACTAGGATCCGTGCATGCCGTCCTTCGCAGATGAAGTCATCAAGTCCCATGGGGTCGTCCTGCGGCCGCTGACCGAGGCCGACGTGCCTGCAATCGCGATCGCATGCTCGGACGCTCAGACCCAGCAGTGGCTTCCCCTGCCCCGCCCATACACCGAAGACGCGGCCCGGAGCTACGCCCTGGAAGTTGCACCCGCAGCTCTGGCCAGCGGCCGCGCGCTTGAGCGGGCAATCGAGCTGAACGGAGAATTCGCCGGCGTCATCGGCCTCAAGAACACCGACTGGGCCGTGGCCAAGACAGAGGCTGGCTACTGGCTTGGGCCCTGGGCAAGGGGACGGGGAATCGCCGCTCGAGCCCTTGATGCCATCACCGACTGGGCACTCGACAGCCAGGGCATCGAGCGCGTTGAGGTGCTCGTTGCCACCGGCAACGCCGCCTCATTGGCCACTGCCCGCAAGGCCAAGTTCATAGAGGAGGGGACCCTGCGTCGTGCTGGCTACACCCACGACGGAAAGGTCGACTTGGTCATCCTGAGTCGTCTGGCGCACGACCCTAGCCCGCGGCTCTAACGCCCTCAATTGCCGCGCGGTAGCGCCGATGAGCGGACGCCGGTGGTTACCTAACCGACTCCCACCAGTCAAAGATTCGTTCAACCACGTTGGTGGTCACGAGCCAAGGCTCTAGCCCGAAGTGACTGGTCAGTTCGTTGCGGAGGAACTCGGCAATCTCGGACCGGTTGTCACCGCGCAACAGGTGCGAGATCAGCGGTTCACGGATGCAGTCGTACTCGTCTACTGGCCATGAGCCCTGGTCCACATCGGCTAGATCGAACACACCTATGGGGTCCCACTCGTTCAACAGTTCGCGCAGTTCTCGCTGCGCCCGGGCGTGTTGCTCAATCCGCGGCCACACGTCATCGATGTCCGTCATGCCCGCAGTCTGCCTTGCCCCGCGTCACTGGAATCCTAGGGGGTGCCTTGGTACCTGAAGAAACACACTCTTCTGGCTCCCTTCTGTGTCAAGACGCCTTGGGCAGGTCGGTCGTAGGCTTTGTGGTGATGGGTCCGGGAAGTGACTTATCCGAAGTGCTGGTGTGGGGATGTGAGCCGGCCGCGCTGGATTTCAGTGTCGCTCCCCGGTG
>DAOSUG010000369.1:0-3196 GCA_035378545.1 Micropruina sp.
AATGGGTCAGCCCGTTGGTTGAGCCTGTCGAACCCCTCGTCGCACGAGGTCTCGACAAGCTGACCAGCGATGGGTCAGCTACAGCTGCGACTCGGGCGTGCCCTGGTGGAAACGCTGAACCCAGTCACCCCCGGACCGCACCCACAGCGATGTCCGCAACGTCGATCCGTCGGCCCCTTGCGCACGCCAGAGCAGCAGAATCGTCTCAGGGCCGAGCCGGTCGACCAGAACCACCTCCAGCGTCACCGGTTCAGGCAGCACACCGATGACGGCCAACTGGTCGGGCCTGCTCCACAGCCGCCCGGACCGTCCGATCTCGTACCAGTCCGGGTGGAGCAACGCGGCCACCGCGGCCGGGTCGGCACGCACCGCGTCGCTGAGCAGGGAGCGCTCCAGCGCGACCACATGCTCGATATCGGAGGGCTGCGCCTCGCCGAGCGAGAACAGGTCGTCGCTGTAGCCATCGTTGAGCGTCGAGGTGGGGGCGCGGTCCTTCGCAGGTGACCGCTTCGTCCGAGCCTGGCCGGTGCCGGGGGTAGGGGCGTCGAGCGTGCCTCGGTTGGCGCCCGGTTCGAGCTCGATCGACCCGTCGGGGTAAGCGCCCGGTTCAAGCTCGATCGACTCGTCGTGGTGGCCCGGTTCGAGCTCGATCGACGCGTCGGGGTAAGCGCCCGGTTCGAAATCGCCATCCCCACCAATCTCAAAACCGAGGTGAGGATAGGTGGCCGGTGCGAGCTCGTCGTCGGCACTGAGGTCGACACCCGGCGCAGCGGCGGACACCCGCCCCACAGGGCCTGAATCCGGCGCAGCGGCGGACACCCGCCCCACAGGGCCCGAAGCCGGCGCGTCGGCCGACACCTGCCCCACAGGGCCCGAACCCGGAGCGTCGGCCGACACCCGCTCGGCAGGGGCGGCGTCCGTCGTGAAACCGGGTCCGTTGGGTGGCGTGCGTCCTTGGCTGAAGGCGACGGCCGCTCCGTTGGCCAACCGGTCCGCCTCTTCGTTGAGCGGATGACCCGAGTGCCCCTTCACCCACTCGAAGCGCACCCGCCGGCCTTGCAGAGCCTCGTCCAGGGCCTTCATGATCTCGACGTTCAGCACAGGTTTGCCGTCGCCCTTGCGCCAGTTCTTGCGCTTCCAGCCCGGCAGCCATTTGGTCAGCGAGTTGATCACGTACTGCGAGTCGCAGTAGATCAGCAGGTCGTCGTCGAGTCCGGCGGTTTGTCGAAGCAGGTCGAGTACCGCGGTCAGTTCGCCCATGTTGTTGGTGCCGTGCGGCCACCCGCCGCTGGCCCAGTGGTCGGGATCGATGTACCAGGCCCAGCCTGCTGGGCCCGGATTGCCCAGGGCTGATCCGTCGGCGGCGGCGATCAAAGTCACCGGGTCATGGTGCCAGAGCCGAACGGACCCCATCGCAGCGGCTCAATCATGGAATCCAGGCCACCGGCCAGGGCGGGAGGATGCGGTTGACACCCCCAGCATGATGCAGATCACCGTGGAGGGCACCGAGGTCTGCAGGGTCGAGCTCGTCAAGGCGCCAGGTGCCGCAACGCTGGGCGATGGTGCAGCGGTCACCACGGCCGGAACTGCCGCGACGTTCTACCTCGCCCCTTGCCGTCACCGCGGGCCCACGGATGGCATGCCCCAGGCCTGACATTCTGAAATGACCCGCAATAGTCGGGGCCGGCCTGCGCGTGTCGCCCACCGACCTGCCGGCTGGTGTCACGATCTCAGAATTCCTTGGCGGCTACAGAAGCGAGGGATACCAGAAGTCAATGGTGGGCAGCGCACCCCAGGCACGCTCGGGACCTTCGCACGCGTCCGCGGCGCGGCATCGACCCGCCACCGCTTGCTACCACTCAGCCCAGATCACCGATGGGCGCCGTCGCGAGCGGCACCAGACGGGTGGCTTGACAAGCCGGTCCGCGCGAAGGCAACCGGGCCTCTGGTGAGCGTGGCCGACGCAGCCAGGGGTGCCCGGATGGGGCCGTGCAGTAGTCGCAGATCGGTGGATCTGCGCTCAGCTGAGTTCGAGCCAATCCCCCGCCGCCAGCAGTTCGATGGAGGTGACGGCGTCCTGAAAGCCGGGCGTGGTGCACCCCGGATCGCGCTCGACCGCCTGCGCAGCGATGCCTTTGGCGATGCCGATGATCTCGGCGTGGTCGAGCACGCTGAGCAGTCGCAGGCTGGATCGTCCGCCGGACTGTTCGGCACCCAGCACGTCGCCCTCGCGGCGTTGAACCAGGTCGAGTTCGGCGAGCGCAAACCCGTCGTTGGTGGCGGCGACGGCGGTCAGCCGGTCCTCGATCGTGGGCTCATCGAGCGCGGACGAGATGAGCAGACACACGCCGGGATGCTGGCCGCGGCCGATGCGTCCGCGCAGCTGATGCAGCTGCGAGATGCCGAAGCGATCGGCGTCCCAGATCACCATCATGGTGGCGTTGGGCACGTCGACGCCGACTTCGATCACCGTGGTGGCGACCAGCACATCGAGCTCGCCGGCGGCGAAGGTGGCCATGGTCTGCTCTTTGACGTCGCTGTGCAGCTGGCCGTGCAGCACGCCGACCCGCAACCCGGCCAGGTGCACCGCACTCAGTTCGGCGGCCAGGTCAACCACCCCCATGCCCTCGTCGCTGGACTTGATGCGCGGCACCACGACGAACACCTGACGGCCCTGCCCGACCTCTTCGACCACCCGCTGCCACGCGCGCTCCACCCAGCCCGGACGGCGCTTGGCGTCGACCACGACGGTGCCCACCACCTGCCGTCCGGCGGGCAGTTCGGCGAGCGTGGAGACGTCGAGGTCGCCGAAGATGGTCATGGCAACGGAGCGTGGAATCGGCGTGGCGGTGAGCACCAGAACGTGTGGACGAGCGGACGCCTTGTCGCTGAGCACGCCCCGCTGTTCGACGCCGAACCGGTGCTGTTCGTCGATCACGATGAAACCCAGGTCGGCGAACTGCACCCGCTCGTGCAGCAGGGCGTGCGTGCCGATCACGATGCCCGCCTCACCGGACGCGGCGCGCAGCAACGCCTCGCGCTTGGCCGCCGCGGGAAGTGAGCCGGTCACCAGCACCACGTCGGTGGCCACTTCTGGTGAGCCGAGCAGCCGTCCACCGGCCAGGTCGCCCATCAGCGCCCGGATCGTGGCGTAATGCTGCTGCGCGAGCACCTCGGTGGGCGCCAACAGCGCGCA
>DAOSUG010000370.1:0-3188 GCA_035378545.1 Micropruina sp.
ACAGCCCGACGAAGCCGTTCAGGTCGGTGAAGTGGGTCGGTACGCCGAGCGAGGGCATTGACGTTCCCCAGCGTCCCGGTCCGATCAGGATCGCCGCACCATCAAGCGCCCGGTTGAGTTCGCCGATCCGCTTGGCCACTGCGTAGCGATCGGGTTGGCCCAGCCGCAGGTAGGCGTCCGGACGCACCCACACCACCTGATCGATCGGCAGCCGGACGTTGCCACCCATGAAGTTGCCCCGGCTGCTCAACAGGCACCGCTCCGGAACCAGCTCAGGCACCCCCACCGAGCCGCCAACCCCCCGGGTCTGCAGTGGACGGCACTGCACCAGGTTGAGCACCGCGAGCCCGTCGGGGTCAAGGTTGACGGTGAACTCGACGTCCACCGGGTGCCGATACGCGGCGGCAAGGGTGGCCAGCATGGAGCGCAGCAGCTCGGCCACGCCGGCGTCATCGAGCAGCGCCGCGAAGTCCACCATCTCGGGTACCCGTCCACGCCTGCCCAGCTCGCGCAGCCGACGGGCGGCTGCCGCGTCGGGACGGGCCACCAGTGCCCAGTCAGCCGCGGTCACGACTGCGCGGGCCTCGGCGATCGGTACCGTCCGGAGCGCGTCCGCGGGCAGGTCCAGCACGTCCACCCGACGCTGAGTCCACCGGCCCTGCTCCTGGTCGCCCCCGGGCGAGGACGACGGATCGGCGAGGCTGACGATCCGGGCGCTGTCCCGTCCGGTGCGATCGACCGCGCGGGTGCCGAGCCCGGTGACCAGCCGGGCCATCCCGGCGTCCGGCAGTGAGGGGTCCCAGACATACAGCGAGGACGAGTTGGCCACCCCGGCGGCGAGCGGAAAGAACAGGCCGTCGTGCAGGTCGCCGCTGACGCGCTGCACCAGGATGGCCATCTGTTCGTCGAGGTTGAGCAGCCCACGATCGGCGCGGTACTGCAGCGCCTCCGGCCCGACGGCGCTGGCGTAGACGGAGCGGATCGCGTCCTCCAGTGCTGCGAGCCGCTCGGTCGGGGTGCCCTGGTTGACGCAGAAGACGCTGGCGTACTTGCCGGCGAACGCGTTGCCGAAGTCGTCCTCCAGCAGCGAACTCGACCGGACGATGATCGGCGCCTGGCCGAAGTGTTCGAGCAGTTGCAGAAAGTCTTCGCGCAGCGCCCGCGGAAACTCGCCGGTCGGGATGAACCGGTGTAGTCGCTCGGCTGCCGCGATGGTGCCGCCCGGAGCGTCAGCCCCCTGCTTGTGCGCCGTCCAGTGCGACCACCACCCGTTGCTGACCAGAAAGGTGACGAAGACATCACTGCCGATGAAGAAGGAGTCGTGCGGCTCCAGTCGGCCGGCCAGTGTTTCGGCGCCGCACTGTTCCAGAATCGCCCGGGCGACCAGCATGCCGAGACTTTTGCCGCCGATCCGGCCGGTGCCGATCAGCCTGGACGCGACCGCCAGCAGGTCGACCAGGCGCAGGCTGGCGCGACTCAGCTCCGCCATCCGGCCGCGGGCGCCGACCAGCACCTCCAGCAGCGTCTGCCGAGCGGTCTGCTGCTCCTCATCGCCACCCTCCAGGGCGGCCCACGCCTCGTCCACCACGCCCTGCCAGACTTCGGGCTGGTCGACCCGCCGGGCCAGCGACGCGAACAACTGGGTGGTGGCCGCCGACGACGTGATCGACAGCGCCCGACCACCGCTGAGCAGATGCGGAAAGAACATCGTCGGGGAGTGCCGCTGCCACACCTTGAGGGGCTGCACGTACAGGGCGTCCTCGATGCGGTGCAGGTCGAGCAGCAGCTGGGTGGTCTCGCGGATCGTCGCAACGGTGGCGTAGCTGTGCCGGTTTCGCAGCAGCGGAAAGTAGGCGATGGTGTCGAGCTCGAACAGAAAGGGGCAGGTGGCGGCGAAGAAGTTCGCCACCATCAGGTCGGAGCGCCAGGCCCGGTGCAGGTCACTGAGCGGGTCGATCACATAGAAGCCGAGCCGGCCCACCTGCGCCAGCAGGTCATGCACGGCGATCGCGAACCGTTCGAAGCCGGCGAACGGGTCGAGGGTGTGCACCTCGATCCCGCTCAGGTCGGGCAGCAGCGGCGGACGCTGCCCGAAGCTGAGATAGAGCACCCGGCGTCCGTCGGCCAGGGCGCGGGCCACGAACGGCTCGGCGACGGCGACGAAGTCGGCCTCGGAGTCGACCTGCCACACGACGTTGTCGCCGAGCCGCAGGTCGTCGATGGTGTCGTCCAAGCCGGTGATGCCGGTGCTGGCCCGCGTCATCGTCGGCTCAGATCACGCCCATGGCGACCATCGCGTCGGCGACCTTGATGTAGCCCGCCAGGTTGGCGCCGACCACGTAGTCGCCGGGGCTGCCGAACTCCTCGGCGGTGGCCAGGCAACGGTCGTGGATGCCGTACATGATCTCTTCGAGCCGGGCGGCCGTGGTCTCGAAGTCCCAGGAGTCGCGGCTGGCGTTCTGCTGCATCTCGAGTGCGCTGGTGGCCACACCCCCGGCATTGGACGCCTTGCCCGGTGCGAACAGCACCCCGGCCTCACGCAACACGGCGACCGCGTCCGGGGTGCAGGGCATGTTGGCACCCTCGGCGACCAGCCGGACGCCATTGCCTACCAACGTGCCTGCCTGCGCCCCGTCCAGCTCATTCTGGGTGGCGCAGGGCAGCGCGATGTCGCACGGCACGTCCCAGATCGAACCGTCGGTGATCACGCGGGCGCGTGAGCCGACCGCGTCCGCGTAGTCGCCGACCCGGCCGCGCCGGATCTCTTTCACGTCCTTGAGCACCTCGAGGTCGATGCCGCCCTCGTCCACCACGTAGCCGGACGAATCGGACACCGCGATCACCCGCGCGCCCAGTGCCTGGGCCTTTTCCACGGCGTAGATCGCCACGTTGCCCGAACCCGAAACGGTGACCGTGCGGTTCTCGAAGTCGTCGCCGCGCACCTTCAGCATCGCCTCGGCGAAATGGACGGTGCCGTACCCGGTCGCCTCGGTACGCGCCCGCGACCCACCCCAGCTGACGCCTTTGCCGGTCAGCACGCCCGACTCGTAGCGGTTGGTGATGCGCTTGTACTGGCCGAACAGGTAGCCGATCTCGCGCGCACCCACGCCGATGTCACCGGCCGGCACGTCGGTGTACTCGCCCAGGTGCCGGTACAGCTCGGTCATGAACGACTGGCAGAACCGCAT
>DAOSUG010000371.1:0-3171 GCA_035378545.1 Micropruina sp.
CGCGGTACGACTTGTACTGCTTGCCGTTGATGAACACCAGCTCGCCGGGGCTCTCTTCGCACCCGGCCAGCAGCGAGCCGAGCATCACCGTGTCGGCGCCGGCCACCAGCGCCTTGGCGATGTCGCCGGAATACTGCAGGCCGCCGTCGCCGATCACCGGCACCCCCGCCGGACGACAGGCCTGCGCCACGTCGTGGATCGCGGTGACCTGGGGCACGCCCACGCCCGCGACCACCCGGGTGGTGCAGATCGAGCCGGGCCCCACGCCCACCTTGACGCCGTCGGCACCCGCGTCCACCAGGGCCGCGGCGCCCGCGTACGTGGCCACGTTGCCGCCGATCACGTCGACCGCGGCGGCCGCCGGTTCGGCCTTCAACCGGGCGATCATGTCGAGCACGCCGGTGGAGTGGCCGTGTGCGGTGTCGACGATGATGGCGTCCACACCGGCCTCGACCAGCAGCATCGCGCGCTGCCACGAATCGCCGAAGAAGCCGACCGCGGCACCCACCCGCAGCCGGCCCTGCTCGTCCTTGGACGACAGCGGGTACTTGTCGGACTTCACGTAGTCCTTGAGCGTGATCAGGCCGCGCAGCGTGCCGTCGGTGTCGACCAGGGGCAGCTTCTCGATCTTGTGCCGGGCCAGCAGCCGCAGGGCCTCGTCGCTGCTGATGCCGGGCCAGCCGGTGACCAGCGGCATCGGGGTCATCACATCGGCGACCCGGCGGTTCGGATCGTCCTCGAACCGCATGTCGCGGTTGGTCACGATGCCCAGCAGCTTGAAGTTGTCGTCCACCACCGGCACGCCCGAGATGCGGAACTTGCCGCACAGTTCGTCCACCTCGCCGATGCTGCGGTCGGCGGTGATCGTGATCGGCTGGTCGACCATGCCCGCCTCGGAGCGCTTCACCCGGTCGACCTGCGAGGCCTGCTCGTCGGCCGGCATGTTGCGGTGCAGAATGCCCATGCCGCCCTCGCGGGCGATGGCGATGGCCATGCGCGCCTCGGTGACGGTGTCCATGGCGGCCGACACCAGCGGAATGTTGAGCCGGATGCGCTTGGAGAACTGGGTGGAGGCGTCCGCCTGCGAGGGAATCACGTCGCTGGCGTTGGGCTGCAGCAGCACGTCATCGAAGGTCAGGCCGAGCGTCGCGAACGGCGCGGGAACTCCGGCCGGGGTCAGATCGGACGAGGACATCGAAGCATCACTCCTTCGCGGCGGGATGGCTCAGTCTATGCGTCGCGGACGGGCCGGCCCTCCGCGTCCAGTGGGAACCCGGAGCATCGCGGTCGACAGGTCCCAAGGCCGGCGCCTGAAATCCCTGCACCAGTGCCAACAGGCCCGCCTGCACACGTGTGGACCCCTCGCACTGGTGCAGGGTTTTCAGGCGCTGTGCGGATAGACCCTGAAGGTGGCGGCCGAAGGGTTGACGAGGCAACGCGTCTTGAGGAGGTGCTGATCAATGCGCGCTCCATTGGTTGAGCTTGTCGAGCCCCCTGACCGCAGGGGTCTACACGCTCGGCCACTAATCCTCGCGCCCTGCCGGTGCGCCCCGAACGGTCAGCGCAAGGCCGCCAGGGCCTCGGGCAGCTGCGGGTGGTCGAAGGCGAAGCCCGCATCGAGCAGCCGGCGGGGTTGCACCCGGGTGCCGCTGAGCAGGGCCTCGTCGACCAACTCGGAACCGAAGAGGAGCCGCAACGCGGGCAGCGGCAGCGGAATCAGGGCCGGGCGGTTCAGTGACTGGGCGAATGCCTCGGTGAACGTGGCGTTCGTGACCGGATGCGGAGCGACCAGATTGACCGGCCCGGTCAGGGTCGAGTCGAGCAACTGAGCGACGGCACGGGTGTAGTCGTCGATGTGGATCCACGACAGAAACTGCCGGCCAGTACCGATCCGGCCACCGAGCCCGAGTTGGAACGCCAGCCGTTGCTTGCCCAGGAACCCGCCCTCGCGAGTCAGCACCTGACCGGTGCGCAGGCACGCCGTCGGCACCGGAGCCCGGTGCGCCGCCTGCTCCCAATCGACGACCAATTGCGCCAGAAACCCGTCGCCTCGCGGCGTGCCCTCGTCGACCACGGTTTCACCGGTATCGCCGTAGAAGCCGATCGCCGAGCCGTTCAGCAGGCGGCGGCAGCGTCCGTTCGGGTCGAGTGCGGCGGCGATCGTGGTGGTCGCGTTCAACCGGGACGAGCGCAACTCGGCCTTGCGCTGCGGCGTCCAGCGCTCATCGGCGACGCCTGCGCCGGAAAAGTTGATCACCGCGTCCACATCGGCGAGCCCGGGGGCAGTGATCGTGCCCTCGTCGGGGGCCCAACTGCGCTCGTCCAGTCGCTGGGCCGGCCGGCGTACCAGGGCCAGTACCTGATGGCCGGTGCTGCGCAGGTGGGCGGCGGTGGCACTGCCGAGCAGGCCCGACGCCCCGGCGATCGCGATTCGCATCAACCCAGCCTAGTCGGGCGTTCTCCCCGGGCGACCCAGAGCGCGAAGGCCCCGGTGCCCACCAGGACGCCGACGGCGATCGAGGCCAGCACGGCCGCGTTGTAGAGGTTGTTCATGCAGTAGGCGATCAGATAGCCGATGGTGCAGAACACCACCCACCGCGCGGTCGTCCGCCGCAGCGGCACCAGCGCCAGCAGCGCGAGGCTCAGCCCGACATACCAGGGGTGCAGCGCCTGCCCGATGCCCAGCACCAGCAGCGATCCCCAGGCCGTCACCTCGAGTGGACGCTCCGGCCGCAGCAGCAGCAGGGCGGCCAGTCCGCCCAACGCGAGAACGGCGATCGCAGTGCCGGCGGCACCGGTCAGATCGTGGCCCGTCCAGGCGAAGGCGTCACCGATGGCGACGGACAGGGTGAGCGTGCGCGCGCGGCCCATCTCGCCGAGCCAGAGCGTCCAGCCGAACCCGAGCCCGGTGGCCAGCGAGACGACGACGAAGGTGACCAGCGCCACCACGGCCGCCACGGCGGTCCGCCAACCGAGCACGGCGATGCGCTGCAGGTGCGGCAACCGCACCAGCCGGGCGGCCACCGGCAGCCCGGCCGCGGCGATCACGGCCAGTCCGGCATGCTGCTTGAGCGCCATGGCGACCCCGATCAGGATCGGCGCCCAGACCAGGCTCGCTGACACGTGGGGGGTCCGTTGCAGGCTCAGCCACAGCGCGACGACCCCGACCCC
>DAOSUG010000372.1:0-3163 GCA_035378545.1 Micropruina sp.
CGATTCGCTGACCTGCGCGTGGTGCCGTCGTTAAGGCTGGTGCTGGCCGTGCGGGAGGATCATTCCGCCGCCGGTGAGCCGGTGAACACCCTGGTGGCGTTGAAGCTGGACGGGCCCAACGACGATGGCGGCGCAGTGCTGGCCGGCGGCGCCGACTTCTACGCCTGTCTCGAGTTGAGCGATGGGGGACGGCTGGCCTGGATGCAGTGGAACCACCCGGCGATGCCCTGGGATTCGTGCTTCGTGCTGACCGGGCAGCTGGACGCTGAGAGCCTGGCGGTCGCGCAGGTGGCAGTGGTGGCAGGCGGTGCGGAGGAATCTGCCGTGCACCCGCTGTGGCGGGGTGAGGAGTTGCTGTTCTGTTCGGACCGGTCGGGGTTCTGGGAGCTCTACGCCGATGGTGGTCGAGATTCATCCGAAGACGAGGCAGCGCGAGACCCATCCGCCGGTCGGGACCCATTCGTTGGTCGCGACCCATTCGTTGGTCGGGACCCATCCACCGGTCGATACCCATCCACTGGTCGGAACCCATCCGCTGGTCGTGCTTGTCGAGACCCACGCCCACTGACCGCACTGGGCGCCGATCTGGTGGAGCCGTTCTGGGTGTTCGGACGGCGTCCGTACGCACTCACCGGTGCCGGCGACGTGGTGATCCGCCCGCGCATCGACGGCCGCAGCCAACCGATGCTAGTGCGGGCGGGGGAGTACCTCGGGCTGACCACCGAGGTGGTCGACTGCGACAGCCTGGACGCGTGCGGAGACCGGATCGTGCTGCTGGCCCAGTTCGCGGACGTACCGACCGAGATCATCGAACTGCGCCCCGCACATCGGCGGGCGGTGCGCGCTGCAGCGCCCCGGGTGCTGGCGCCCGAGTGGGTGAGCCACGCCGAGCCGGTGACCTGGCCGGGAGAGGCGGGCGAGGTGCACGGCTGGTTCTACGAGCCGACCAATCCGCTGGTTGAGCCTGGCGTGGCCGAGGTCCGTCCGCCGGTTGAGCCTGTCGAAACCACGGATGCGAACGCCGCGGACGGGGCCTCGACCTCGACCGACGGGGCCTCCGCACGTCCGCCGTTGATCGTGATCAGTCACGGCGGGCCGACCGCGTTCTCCTCCAGCGGCTTCGACCTCGGCATTCAGTTCTGGACGACCCGGGGCTTCGCCGTGCTCGACGTCAACTACTCCGGCAGCAGCGGCTACGGGCGGGCGTACACCGACCGGCTGCGGGGACAGTGGGGAGTGCTCGACGTGGCCGACTGCATCGCCGGCGCGCGATCCCTTGCCGATGCCGGACGGGTGGACGGTGACCGCATGGTGATCCGCGGCGGCAGCGCCGGCGGGTTTACGACGCTGCGGGCGCTGACCACGTCCACGGTGTTCGCGGCCGGCTGCAGCCGCTACGGCATCGGCGACCTGGCCGCCCTGGCGACCGACACGCACAAGTTCGAGTCGCGCTACCTCGACGGTCTCGTCGGGCCCTGGCCGGCGGCGTCCGAGGTGTACGCGGAGCGCTCGCCGATCCACCACGTGGACGCTCTCAACTGCCCGATGCTGATTTTGCAGGGCGAGGATGATGCCGTGGTGCCGCTCAACCAGGCGCGGTTGATGGCCGACGCCGTCCGGGCCAAGGGCCTCGAGGCGGAATTGATCGTGTTCGAGGGCGAGGGCCACGGCTTCCGCCGGGCAGAGACCATCGAGCGCGCACTGGAGGCCGAACTGGCCTTCTACGAGCGGGTGTTCGGGTAGGGACTCGGCTGGTCGCGCTCGTCGAAACCCCTGGCGCCGCATCGGGACGGCTGGTCGGCCCAGAGCTGGAATGACGCCCGGCCGATCTCGACAGGCTCGATCACCGAGGGGTTCCCCGGGTCCTGCGCTGAGGCGCCCGGCCGGATCCGACAGGCTCGATCACCGGATGCGGGCTCAGTCGCTCAGGACCCCACCTCGATGCGTTGCGTCATCGTCCAATGTTCGCCGGGCAGCAGCGTGACCGCGTCGGCATACGCGTTGGCCGCCTCGACGCAGACGAAGCCGGTCCACTCACCCTCGCCGATGTCGGCAATGCTTGCAGCAGCTTCCGCCCAGGGATTCCACACCACCACGTTGGCTGATCCGGACGTGCTGAGCACGAGTCGCCGCTGAAAACCGGGATCGTCCACGCTCACCTCCTCGCTGTGCATGTAGACGCGGTCGGTGGGGCCGGTGAGCGCCAGCGGCCCGCTCTGCTCGTTGTCGAAGAGTTCGTCGCCGGCCACCTTGTCGAGGTAGCGGGCACCGTCCAGACCGTCGATGGTGACGCTGCGCACGTCGCTGACGGCCAGGTAGGTGTGCAGCGCCTCCTCGAAGGTGAAGGGCTCGTCGTCGTGGTTTTCGACCCGCAGCGACACCTCGAGATGGCTCGCCGCAAACGTGACGCTGAGCCGCGCCTGATAGGGAGCGGGGAAGAACCGCTGGTCACCCGTGACCGTCTGGTCGATCTCGTAGTCGACGTGCAGGGCATGGTGGGTTTCGTGCACCTTCGCCCGCGCCCACGACACCGTGCGGACGAAGCCGTGCGGCGGCGTCCGATCGTGGTTGAGACCGGGACCGAACCACGGGAAGCAGATCGGGATGCCGCCGCGGATCGGCTTACCGGGTTCGAACGCGCTGGCCGAACTGAGCCACAGCACCGGGTGTGCGGCGCCGTCCGGCTGCCAGGCCCACACCTGCGCGCCGTGGTCGAAGACGCCGTAGTGACCGGATCCGGGGTGGGCTTCGATGCCCGGCAGGGGTTGCTCGCTGCTGAGTTGACTCATGAAAATGGAGCCTACGGTGCATCACCGAGCAGGGGACAGGTATGCCACAAGGGGTTCGGTGCGTCGCGGAACAGAGCAGATTCGCGGAACGGAACAGCACTGCGGATCCGTTGGGTAGCGGATCCGCAGCGCTGGTGAGAAGCCGAGGGTAAGGCTCCTGCAAGGCCGCGCGATGTCGTAACGCGGGGGCGTCCGTGATCGGGCGGCCTGGTCTGGTCAAGACACTGCGGGACCGCCGTAACGATCCCGCAGTGCCGGGTGAGAGCCGGGGGGATGGCTCTCAGTTCATGGGTTCAGTACGCGCCCCGTGAGCCGAGCACGGCCCCGGCGGTGCGCATCATGATGGACAGGTCCTGCATCACCGACCAGTTGTC
>DAOSUG010000373.1:0-3153 GCA_035378545.1 Micropruina sp.
CAGTGGCGGTGCCTGGCGTGGGCCTCCGGCGGTTCGTTCTTCTACGGCATGTCGGCCGGCATGGTGAAGGCCACCTCCGAGGTGATGCGGCACGAGAACTTTCACGGCCGCCCGGTGTTCTGGGTGGTGGCGCCGCTGTTGGTGCTCTCGTACGCAGTGGGTGGATTCATGGTGCAGCAGGCCCTGGCCAACGGCCCGGCCGAGGTGACGGTGGGATCGATGACCACCACCGACCCGATCGTCGCGGTCAGTTTCGGGCTGATCGTGCTGGGTGAGGGTGTGCACATCACGCCGCTGGTCGGGGTGGGCATGCTGCTCGCCGGCGCCCTGGCGGTGTGGGGCGTGGTCGTGCTGTCGCGACATCACCCGGACGCCGCCCGTCCGGTACCTGCGGGGCACGACACGCCCGCGCGGGCGAGCGTCGAGACTCAGCCCTTGACCGGCAGCGCCGAGATCTGACGCCCTGTGGCCGTGGCCAGAATGATCGTCGCGTCTTCGCGCGGCATCGGAAAGAACACGTAGCCGGTTGCGGGTCTGCCCGGGGCCGCGGTGCCGGTGCGAAGGTCGGGCGAGGCTGAACTGGCGGTCGGTTGCACGACGGTCGTTGACGCGTTCGCAAATGCGATGAAGCTGAATGAGAGCGCCGCCGAGTCGGCGTCGATGCGCAGCTGCAACTGCAGGCCCTCGTCGGTCCACTTCTGATCGAGAATCTGCCAGCGGCCCTGTTGGCCGCCCGGTGCGCTGAACGGCTGCCCCGGCTCGGCCGAGGCGGTCGGGGTCGCGCTGGGGGACGCACTGGGCTGCGCGGGCTGCGAGCGAACGTACGAGCCCACCCCGATCACCAGCGCCAGCACGACCAGAGCCACGATGGTGGCGATCATCGGCGTGCGGTTGGGCGGCGGTGCGAACTGGTTGATCGACACCGACTGCGGCGGCGCCTCGCCCAGCGCCCGGGTCGGATCAAAGCGGGAGGCTTGGGGGCCGGTCGGCTGCGTTGCTCCCGGGGGGCCCGGGTACTGCTGTTGGGGGTACTGCTGTGGGGGGTACTGCTGTGGGGGGTACTGCTGCGGCGCGGGGGACTGCGCCGCCGGGGGCCATGGCTGCGCGCCCCAACCGGGCGGCGTGGAGCCGGGCCCCTGGGGCGGCGGCCCGCCGGGCCATCCGTTGCCGGGTGTGTTGGTCATCACCACGAAGGTTACCCGTCGGCGGGTTGTTCACACCCGGCCACGGATCTCGAGCATTTTGAACACTGGCGGCGGGCTCGGTCGGTCAATGATGGTATGACGGCTGACTCGATCCCGACCGCCCACATCCGGGGCATTCCAGACCTGCTCGGGGTGATTCCTCACCTGCTGGGCTTTCATCCGACCGAATCGGTCGTCTTCATCGTGATCGATCAAACCAGGGTCGAGCTGACCGCCCGGGCCGACCTCGCCGAGCTGCAGCCCGCGGGCCACATCGAGCTGCTGGTCGACCGGCTGCTGGTGCGCTGGCCGGCCGCCCGGGTGTGGGTGGTGGCCTACAGCAGGTCCGAGCAGGCCGGCTGGCGGGTGCTGCGACGCGCTGCGGCGCACCTGGCGCATGCGGTGGCCGGCGAACCGATCTGCGTCAGCGGGCGGTGGTACCGGGTGGGTGACATCGACGCGCCGCGCCACGCTCACGATCCGGCCAGCAGCCAGAGCGCAGCCTCGGCCACCGTGCACGGGCTGCAGGCACGCCCCAGCCGGTCGGTGCTGCGCCGCAGCGTCCAGATCGACCCCGATCAAGCCTACGAGGCCGAATGCGCATGGCTGGCCGCGACCGAGCGCTTGCAGAATCTTGCCTCGGACGCCCGTCCGGCAGCCATGGTCACGGCGCTCAGGGCGGGCTTGTCGAATCCCGCCCAGCTGACCCGTGACGAGCTGGTCTGGCTGGCGGCGCTGTGCCTCGACCCCGATGCGCGCGACCGGGCGCTGATCGCCATCACCCACGACAATGCCGAGGCCTGCGTCGAGCTCTGGGTGCTGGTGGTGCGGGCGTGTCCGATGGGGCTGCAGGGTCACGCGCTCGCGCTGGTGGGCTGGGCCGGGTGGGTCAGCGGCAACGGTGCCTTGCAGTGCGTCTGCCTCGAAGAGCTGGACGCGATACAGGCGTCCCTACCGCTTCAGCGCATGCTGAACGACCTCAATCAGGCGATAGTGCCGCCCAGCTTCTGGACCGAACTGCGCGCCAAGCTGGCCGCGGCGCTGACCCCGCTGGATGAGTCACAGATGGGCGCCGACGAGGCTGCCGGCGGCATAGGTGAGCCCCATGGCGAGTGTGCCGACGATCAGGTTGCGTAAGATCGGCCGCACAACGGGTGAGCTGCCCAGCCGGGCGCTGGTGTAGCCGGTCACCAGCAGGGCCAGCAGCACCGCTGCGAGAGCGACCGGCAGCCGTGTACCCACCGGCGTCAGCACCATGGCCAGCAGCGGAACGAGCGCTCCCACCGTGAACGACACCAACGAAGCCAGGGCGGCGTGCCACGGGTTGGTCTGCTCGTCGACGCTCACGCCGATGGAGTTCTCGGCGTCGCGTTGCGTGCTGACCGACACGTACTCGCCGCCGGCCATGGACAACGCGCCCGCCACCATGCCGGCCACTCCCGCGATGAACAGCGCAACCGAGTCGTTGGTGGCACCTGCCACCCCGAACACCAGGCCGGCGGTCGACACGATGCCGTCGTTGGCGCCCAGCACGCCGGCGCGCAGCCAGTTCAGTCGCGACGCCAGTGCCGCGCCCCGAGGCTCGTCGCCCACGTCGGCGGCATCCCGGGCGTTGGTGACGCTGGTGCTTCGCATACCCCAACTGTGAACTCGTGCACGGTGGGTCGCAAGCAAGGTGAGCCTGTCCTTCGAGCCTGCGCGCGTGGTCAACAGCACGCCTGTGACAAGGTGAGACAGCGACGAAGCGGGCCTTGAAGGCTCGATCGGCGGTGCTCTTTTCCGGTGCTGCGAGCCGACCGCTGGCCCGGTTCCGCATGGGGTCGACGGCGGTCTTTCGGGTGAAGTGCGCCGACCGCTGACCCGGTTCTGCCCAACGGCGCGACGACTTTGAACGATCGCCGAACGACGGGCACATGCTGAAGGTATGGCAGCTCGAGCACGCCTGGCAGCCGACGACGAACTCTCCGAG
>DAOSUG010000374.1:0-3151 GCA_035378545.1 Micropruina sp.
GGCTTCACCACCAGGTGGCGCGAGATTCGTCCGATACTCGGCATGGCGTCGATGCTGGCCACGATCGGCATCTGCGTATCGATCGTCGCGATGACCTGGTTCGGCCACGTCGTGCTGGGCCTCGACCTGGCCACCTCGCTACTGCTGGGCGCGATCACCGCACCCACCGATTCGGCGGCGGTGTTCTCGGTGTTGCGCCGGGTGCCGATACCGGGCCGGATCCGCGCCACCCTCGAGGCCGAATCGGGCCTGAACGACGCACCGGTGGTGCTGCTGGTCACCGCCGCCACGGCGTGGGCGTTGGGCGAGACCACCGGGAGCCCGGCCGTGATCCTGGGCATGGTGGTGCTCGAACTGCTCGGCGGCCTGGCGGTCGGCCTGGTGATCGGCCTGATCGGCGCGCGACTGCTCAAACGCATCGCGTTGCCCGCCTCAGGCCTGTACCCGCTCGGGGCCATGGGCTGGGCGCTGCTGGCCGACGGTGCCGGGGCGTTCCTGCACGTGTCGGGCTTTGCGGCGGTCTACATCTGTGCCGTCGTTCTGGGTAACAGTGACTTGCCGCACCGCAACGCCACGAAGTCGTTCGCCGAGGGGGTCGGGTGGGTCGCACAGATCGGCCTGTTCGTGATGCTCGGCCTGCTCGCCCACCCGGAACGGTTCAGCACTCAGGTGCTGGTCACCGGCGTGCTGGCCGGATTGTTCCTGACCGTGATCGCCCGTCCGCTGTCGGTATGGGTGTGCACCGTGTGGTTCAAGGTGCCCTGGCGCGAGCAGGCGTTCCTGTCGTGGGCGGGACTTCGGGGTGCGGTTCCGATCATCATGGCGACGGTGCCGCTGGCGTCGGCGCTGCCGCAGGCCAAGGACCTGTTCGACCTGGTCTTCGTGTTCGTCGTGGTGTACACCACGCTGCAGGCCCCGACCCTGGGCTGGGTGGCCCGCACACTGGGCGTGACGACGGGCGATGACGCGGTCGACATCGAGGTCGAGGTGGCCCCGCTGGACAAGATCCAGGCCGACTTCATGCAGATCAAGGTGCCGCCGGGCTCACTGCTGCACGGCGTGACGGTGTTCGAGTTGCGGCTACCGCCGAGCACCGTGGTGTCGCTGATCATTCGTAACGGCACCCCGTTCGCCCCCGGCGCCAAAGACGTGATCAGGTCGGGCGATGAGTTGCTGGTCGTGGTGCCGTCGAGGTTTCGCTACCAGGTCGAGACCCGGTTCAAACAGATCGGACGGGGAGGCCGGCTGTCCAAGTGGCACGAGGAACGCTGAGCCGAACTACGACTTGGTCGGGGACGGCTTCGGTGAGGGCGAGGTGGACGGGGTGGCGAGCGCGCTGGCCTCGGCGGCCGGCAACGGCGGCAGGCAGACCGGACCGTTCACCGCGATCGAGGTCTTGGGGTTCGTGGCCATGCCTGCAAAATCGTCGCCGAGCAGCACGTCCACCACGTGGTCGACACGGCCGTCGCCCTGCCGGGTGGCGTTCTTGAAGAAGCCGGCCACCAGCTTGACCTCGGGGCTGTCTTTGGAATTGCCGACGATCACGGTCTGCGCCATGCGGTCGGCGCTGTTGTTGACCTTGAGAATGTAGAACCCGACCGATCGCAGGTTGGTGCTGACGCGCTTGGCCAAACCGCCGCGCAGGCCGGCGTTCAGGGTGCGGACGGTCACGTACTTGGGGGTCAGCGTGCCGCCCACATCGATCTTGACGCACGGCTGGGGCGGACGGGGCGGTATGGCCGCGGTGGCGTTGTGAAGACCCCACCAGCCGCCGAACACGACGAGCGCGAGCAGCACGATCAGCGTGACGGGTGTCTTGATCACCCGAACGACTTCACGCAACGAACTGCCCCTCTACTCGCCTACACCTCCAACCAGGGTACTTGAGTTCTACTTGAGTTCGAGCACCCGGGCGTGCATGGTCTGTCGCTGCTGCAGCGCGGCGCGCAGCGCGCGGTGCAGGCCGTCCTCGAGGTAGTAGTCGCCGTGCCAGAAGATGACGTGGGCGAACAGGTCGCCGTAGAAGGTGGAATCGTCTTCGAGCAGTTGCTCCAGGTCGAGAATGCGTTTGGTGGTGACCAGCTGGTCGAGCCGGATCTGCTGCGGCGCGATCGCCGCCCACTGCCGCTGCACGTAGCCGTGCTCGGGGTAGGGCCGCTCCTCGCCGACACGCTTGAAGATCACCCGGCAGAGTCTACCGTCCGGTGAGCGACCGGCCCACTCATCAAGCCGCCACGTCCGGTACTGAACGGAGTGAACCGATGCGCGGCAGTCGATGACCGCATTCATCGGCCGTCCGGGATCGTCTCTCCTTCCACCCGTTCATGATCATGTGTGCACGGCGATCGGTGCGCGTCCGCCACCCCAGCGCCGAAGGTGTGAGGATCCAACCACCCCAGGGTCGAATCAACACGCTTCGCACGGACGCTCCCGCTCCGCCGTGCGGCCTATGATCTGGCTTCATGGGTAACCCCGACACCGCCGCCATCATCAAGGGCTACACCTTCGCCACCGACTCGATCGAGTTGGGGGTGCTGGTCGCCGACGGCAACCCGGTGCCCGACGCGAAGATTCGTATCTCGCTGTCGATGCTGAACCGGCACGGCCTGGTGGCCGGCGCGACCGGTACCGGCAAGACCAAGACGCTGCAGCTGATGGCCGAGCAGATCGCGCGCGCGGGCGTCTCGGTGTTCGCGGCCGACATCAAGGGCGACCTGTCGGGCCTGGCGCTGCCGGGCACATCGTCCGAGAAGCTGCTGGCGCGCACCGCCGCGATCGGCCAGCAGTGGCAGCCGCACGGCTGCCCGGTCGAGTTCTACGCGCTGGGTGGTCAGGGTCACGGGGTGCCGTTGCGAGCGACGATCAGTTCGTTCGGGCCGATCCTGCTCAGCAAGGTGCTCGGACTCAACGAAACCCAGGAGTCGACGCTCGGCCTGGTGTTCCACTACTGCGACACCAACGGCCTGCCGCTGCTCGACCTCGAAGACCTCAAGTCGGTGCTGTCGTACCTGACTGCGCCCGAGGGCAAGGCCGACCTGAAAGAGCTGGGCGGGGTGTCACCGGCCACCGCGGGCGTGATTCTGCGCTCGCTGGTCACGCTGCAGACGCAGGGGGCGGACGAGTTCTTCGGCGAGCCCGAGTTCGACACCCG